>PWZK01000031.1 GCA_003567495.1 Candidatus Brocadiaceae bacterium | reverse complement strand
GGTTCGCAGAGGATTTCCCCCCCTGCCTGCTGCCTGTCTGACGGCAGACAGGCAGGCAGGTGGTTCACTCAGGACTTGCGTCTGCGTCCAGGCACACGAGCTTGCACCCGCAAATGCCTCTCTATTTGACCAGAACTTGACTTTAGCGGCTGTTTTAGTGTAAAGTAATAGCCGGTTTGAATTATTGTCGGTTAAAATACAATTGGTCGCCTTGGAGAGTTTTTTTAGCTAACGTTTAACTAAGGAAAAGGAAAAAATGGCTGAGAGTCAGACAGGTAAAGACGTTCCAACGCCGGAAGTTGAAGCCGAAGAGAAGGCGGGTGAAGGTGAGGTTGAGAAGAACGATTATAAGGTTCGCTATGAGAACCCGTGCTGCGTTGTGATAGAGGCCGAGGCAAGTGCGGAAGAACTGAAGAAGGAATATGAAGAGCAGTTTGAAACTTACCGGGAAAATGCCTCGCTGCCCGGATTCAGACGCGGCAAAGCGCCCCGGCTTATGGTTGAACGGCGCTTCGGGGATTCAATAAAGCAGCAGGTGCTGTATTCGGCGGCGAATGACTTATACAGCGATGCTATCAAGGAAGAGGATTTCATGGTAGTCAACGAGCTGGACATGCCGGATTTCGAGGACTTTGAATGGGAACCCGGCAAGCCGGCGAGTTTTGAGTTCAAGTGCGAGATTATCCCTTCGATCGACCTTGATAAGGAGCAGTATAAGGGAATCGAGATCGAAGTGCCGTCTGAAGAAATACCGGATGAGTTTTTTGAGTCCGCGCTTGAAAGCTTCGCCCAAAGATTTTCCGAATGGGAAAAGCTTTCTGATGAATCGGGGATCGACAGGGAGGATTCCGTGCAGGCGGCATTGAAAGTAAAAAAGCCCGAGCTAAAAACGGAACTTTCTGAAAAAGAGTTTCACTTTCAGCCGGCCCGCAGCGAGGTCGGCCCGTTCGTCGTCGAAGGGCTCCAGGGCGCTGTCGAGGGCGCTAAAATAGGCGATACCATAGAAGTTGACGCCACGGTGTCTGAGCATATTCCCGATAGCGAGAAATATCCCGCTCTGGAGGAGTTGCTGGAGGCCGACAATGTGGTAATCGAGCTTGGCATAAGCGACGCATACAGGCAAAAGGTGCCGGAGATAGACGATCAGATGGCGTCCAGGTTGGGGCTGGAAAATGCGGAAGAGATACGCGACATGGTCCGTTCACAGGTTGAAAAAGATATCGAACAGCAGCGAAACCGGGTTATGCGCACGAGGGTGCTTGACAGGCTGGCGGAGCAGTTCGACATGGATCTTCCCGATTCTCTCATAAAGCAGACTGCGGAAGAGGGCCGGTCGCGTGCGGCGCGTGAGGCGTGGCAGAACGGGCAGGATCTGGAAGAAGCGAAGGAAAGCGTGCGCGAAGACGATACTTTCGAGGAAGAAGCGGAGAAGATGCTGAAAATCGAGATACTCCTGCGTGAGATAGCGGATAAAGAACGCGTTTACGTGAGCGAGTCGGAGATTGACGAACAAATCCGGACAATCGCGACCGGGCGCGGCATGGATCCGGAGCGCACGCGTCGTATGCTGGAGAAAAATGATATGCTGGACTCGCTGCGCAGGGACATGAGGAAAGAGAAAGTTATTGACCTGCTGCTTGAAAACGCGGAGCTCAACGAAGTAGAATGGAATAGAGATCAATAATCATGGAAAAAACACATCTCGAAACTGTAAATAGCGGCATCGTTCCCATGGTTGTAAAGAGAACAGCCCACGGGGAACGTGGTTATGACATTTTTTCCAGGCTGCTTGAAGACAGGATTATTTTTATCGGGTCGGTTATAAACGATGCCGTGGCAAACACGGTAATCGCACAAATGCTGTTTCTTCAGAACGAAAACAAAAACCAGGATATTCACCTTTATATCCACTCGCTGGGGGGCGCGGTAACGAGCGGGCTCGCCATCTACGACACGATGCAGCTGGTGGAGCCGGAAGTCTCCACCTACGTGGTCGGGCAGGCTTACAGTATGGGTGCGGTGCTTCTGGCAGGCGGTGCGAGCGGCAAGAGATTCGCACTGCCTCACTCCCGCGTCATGCTGCATCAGCCCTGGGGCGGCATGGAGGGCACGGCGGCTGATATCAGCATCCACGCCGAGGAGATGGTCAAGCTCGAGGGCTGGATAAAAGAGATACTTTGTGAACATACCGGCCGGCCCATGGACACCATTTCAGAAGATACCGATCGTGAGTTCTACATGTCGGCCGATGAAGCGAAAAAATACGGAATAGTGGATGAAATTTTAGAGAATCGGAGTAAAAAAAAGATGAAAAGTAAGAGTTCTGATTCCTGATTCCACGTTCCACGTTAGTCCCTGGTGAATATACACCTTGGAAAGGAGGTGAAAATGTCTCGAAACAACGTAGAGCATAAAGAGTCGTGTTCATTCTGTGGAAAAAGCTACAATGATGTCCGCCGGCTCATACGCGGCAGTCAGGACACCTTTATCTGCGACGAGTGCGTCGATCTATGCCATTCCATCGTCCGGCAGGAAGGCGCCGGAAAGCTGGAAGATAAAGGCCTGGATTACATCCCACCCCCCATTGAAATCCGGACCATGCTGGATGAATATGTTGTCGGCCAGCAAAGGGCGAAGATGACGCTTTCGGTTGCCGTTCATAATCATTACCAGCGCATACAGAACGCCGGCAGCGACGATATAGAGCTTGAGAAAAGCAACGTGCTGCTTCTGGGCCCATCAGGGTCGGGGAAAACGCTCCTGGCAAGGGTGCTTGCGAAGTTTCTGGAAGTTCCTTTCGCCATAGCCGATGCCACAACCCTTACCGAGGCCGGATATGTGGGTGAAGATGTCGAAAACGTGCTGTTGAAGCTCATACAATCGGCCGACTTTGAGATCGACCGCGCACAACAGGGCATAATTTACGTTGATGAAATAGATAAGGTCGGCAAGACTAATCAAAACGTGAGCATAACCAGGGACGTCAGCGGCGAAGGCGTGCAGCAGGCGTTGCTTAAAATGCTGGAGGGTACAGTGGCGAACGTGCCCACGCATGCAGGACGAAAGCACCCGGAAGAACAATACATCAGGATCGACACGACCAATATTCTGTTTATCTGCGGCGGCTCGTTCAGCGGCATAGAAGAGATAGTCAGGAAGCGCACCAACCAGCAACAGATCGGCTTCACACGTGAGAAAAACGAAAAAACCGGAGATTCGGCGGCAGAGGCTTTTCGTAACATGGAAAAGCTGGGCGAGGCTCTGAAAATCGTTAACGACGACGATCTTATCAAGTTCGGCATCATCCCCGAACTGGTGGGCCGCATGCCGGTCATAGCCCCCCTTCTGCCCCTTAATGAAGACCAGCTGGTCAGCATCCTTCTGGAGCCCAAAAACGCTCTGGTCAGGCAATATCAGAAGCTTTTTGAGTTCCAGGGCGCAAAACTGGAATTTACGGAAGACGCCCTCAGGGAGATCGCCAGCCGGGCCGCCGGAAAAGGAACCGGCGCACGCGGGCTGAGAACCGTGATGGAGGAAATCATGC
The DNA here is from genome assembly GCA_003567495.1 of Candidatus Brocadiaceae bacterium. Classification (GTDB taxonomy): domain Bacteria; phylum Planctomycetota; class Brocadiia; order SM23-32; family SM23-32; genus PUMZ01. Next base: position 2,219 of record PWZK01000031.1, on the reverse strand, counting down.
TGGAACCGATGTTCTACCTCCCGTCGCAGAAAGAAAAGCATGCTTACGTTGTCAACCCGGAGGTTATACACGGGGAAAAGAGTTTGTTTGACATTCCCGAAAAAAGGAAAAGTGCGTAAAACTTTAGAAAACCACGCATATGTGCGCATATGCAATGCCTTCGGGTATAGAAATGATCAACAGGGCAAAAGAGAAGGATGGCACTCCTGCCCGCGTGCTGCTGGTGGGAGTCGGCGGTTACGGCCGCGTGTACGTACAGGCAACCCGCAAACTGGAGTCGGATGGTCTGGCCGTTATCAGTGCTGTCGTGGACCCTTTGGCGGAGAACAGCCCGGAGTGGCCGGCATTGGCGGAAGCAGGGGTGGCCCTGTTCAAAACAGTGGAAGAGTTCGTCCAAAGCGAGAACGAAGCCGACCTGGCGGTCATATCCTCACCCATTGCTTTTCACGCAGACCAGGCCTGTGCGGCGCTGAAAGCGGGCATGAATGTGCTGTGTGAAAAGCCTCTGTGTGCAACCGTTGAGGATGCCCGACGGATGGTTCAAGCTTCGGAAAACTCCGGCGGATTCATGGAAATCGGCTACCAGTGGTCATTCAGCCGGGCCATACAGGACCTGAAGTCCGACGTGATGGCCGGAAGGCTGGGGGCGCCCGAACGGTTGAAAACGTGGGTGTCGTGGCCGCGTGGTAGCAATTATTACGCACGAAACACCTGGGCGGGCCGGATTCGTGACGGAAAGGGACGGAGTGTTTTTGACAGCCCGGCCAACAACGCTGCGGCACATTTTTTGCACAATATGTTTTATGTTTTGGGGGCGTCCCGCAGCAGCGCCGCGAAACCTGTGAGCATTACAGCGGAATGCTACAGAGCAAATCCTATCGAAAATTTTGATGCCGCCTGCTGCCGGGTCGAGACCCGAGAGGGAGCCGATGTCCTTTTTTACACGGCACACTGCGTGAAAAAAAAGATGAGCCCGGCATTTCAATTCATCTTCGAAGATGCCACCGTTGACTATCCGGACTCCGGAGAGATTGTGGCCAGGTTCAAAGACGGCCGTCAAAAGAGCTACGGCGATCCCCAGCAGGATAGGATGCGCAAGCTCCGACACTGCATCCGACGCTGCCAGGATCCGGAGACAGACACTGTTATCTGTGGTCCACGAGCAGCCATGTCCCAGACACTTTGCGTCAACGCCATGCAGGCCACACCCACACATGAGTTTGACCCGACGATGGTGAAGGTGGAAGATCAGGGCGACGGCGTGAAACTCACCCACGTCCCAGGCCTGGAAGATGCCATGAAGGAAGGCTTCGAGCGCGACCTGCTGTTCTCCGAAATGAATATTCCATGGGCCCGGCAAGCCCGGCACATTGACCTGACAGCCCACCTCTGACGCAACGCACGTATTCATAATATCACATATCCTGATCTCCGAGAAAAAGCCATGAGACTTTTTTTGCTTTTTGGGCTTTATTCAGAAAGACCGGCAATATCCCAAAGAACCCCGTCGGCTCACAATGAGTAAGTCCTCAGTGAACCACGTCTCATTTTGCTTGTACGGGCACTTAAACCGTAAATCCTCAGTGAACCCCGTATACCTTAATACTTACCTCTCGCAGAGGCGCGGAGTACGCGGGGAACGGCGGAAAAGCTGAGAGCTAAGAGCAGAGGGCAAAGAGCAAACGGCAACGGAAAAGACAACGGCAGCGGTCCACAGATTGCGCAGATTTCCGCAGATTAACAATAACGGCGAACGTTTAGGATCACCAATTTCAACTTTTTTACGGGTTCAAGAGGACAGCGGTCAGAACAGGCAGCGACAAGCGGCAGAACCCACACAAAGACACTAACCCACAAAAAACGGCAAAACACCAGATATCTTACCACGAAGCACGCGAAATTCACGAAGAAGAAAGAAAGGCATTATTGATTTATCCTGCCTGAAGTGCTCCCCAAACTTATAAACACAAAGGTCAAAGGCGCCTGGCGGCAGCAGGCAGGCAAGGAAATAATCGAAAAAGGACTTGCAAATGGTTGATTCTTGTGGAAGGCCCCCGAGTTACTATGCCGCCTGCCTGGCCTCGGGGCACCGTGCTGAGGCCGGACAGGCCGTTGAGTCGGGGGCTGGTTCATCCTCTGAACCGGCGGGATCGGACCTGCCTGCCACCCGCAGTTTTTCTTTCACCTGGTCGGTGAGGTTGTGGGGAAGGAACGATTCC
>PWZK01000192.1 GCA_003567495.1 Candidatus Brocadiaceae bacterium | reverse complement strand
TGGACCATGCGCGAGGCTTGATATTATACCGCACTTTCAGTGCTCGATTGAGGCGTGCGGCGTGTCCTGTGACTCTGCTTCAGTCCTGCCGGACTTTCGCGCCGTCACAGGCTTTAGCATGCCGCGCCGCTGGCGCTAAAAGCTGCTGTGTTTTCAAACAAGGCGAGCAAAAAATGCCGCCTTTTAACCTGGAAATTGGACATTGGATATTTATCCGTACCTGAAAACTGCGCCGAAGGCTCCCCATTTTCAGGGCGGAGTCTCAGAAAACACGTAGCAACTTGTTTGGATGTTTATATGAAAGAAGTTAAGTCCCCAAATCTTTTAACTGCCGGATATCTAAAAAATGTGTTGGAGGCCGGCGGTCTTTCACCCAACCGTATGCTGGGCCAGAACTTTCTTGTTTGTCCGAAAACGCTTTCCGCTATCCCGGCTGCCGCTGCGGTGGGGACGGGTGATGTGGTGCTTGAGGTAGGCACCGGTATCGGGCGCCTGACAGCGCTTTTGGCGGAGCGAGCCGGGCATGTGGTCTCGGCGGAGATAGATGCCGGGCTTTTCCGAATCGCTTCCGAAAGGCTTGGCGCCGTGCGCAATGTCACGCTGCTGCATACCGACCTGCTGGAAAGCAAACACCGGATCGCTTCGCGCGTTACGGACTGCGTAAGCGGGATAAGCGGCAGCAGGACGGTAAAAGTTGTAGCTAACCTTCCCTATCGGATCAGTTCACCTGCAATTATCAATCTCCTTGAGTGGGGCGTGCCGGTGAGCACCATGCACGTCATGCTGCAGGCCGAGGTGGCCGAGCGGCTCACCGCGCTGCCCGGTGGATCGGATTACGGTCCGCTTTCGGTTTTTGCCGGATATATGTCCGAAACTCAAATTCTTTTCCGGTTGCCGCCATCAGCCTTCTGGCCGCCGCCCGAAGTGTCTTCGGCGTTTGTCCGGCTCAGGTGCCGCCGGCTGGAGGCTGAAACCGATGATTACTCGCTTTTTTCGCGCCTTGTGAACATTTTGTTCCAGAACCGTCGAAAAACCCTGCGTAAAGGGTTGAAGATCGGGTGGGGGGCGGAAAAGGCGGCCCTGGTCCTTGAACGAAGCGGAATGAGTGGTCGACTGCGCCCGCAGCAACTTGCTGTATCGGATTTTGTCCTGCTCTCAAACGTCCTTGCCGGCATAGTATAATCGGGGCTGTACAGGTGTTTAATATCAAAAAAGTTTCAACTCAAAATTTGGCGAGAAACATATCCAATGATCAATATCCAAAGGCAACAACGGTCCGGCAAGAGTGCTGCTTTTTACTCCAGGCCATCCTTGCCGGTTTCGTCGTCGATTTCGTCCAGCTCCAGCATATGGCCCATCTTTTCGCGTTTTGTCTTCAGGTAATTGATGTTTTCTTTACGCGGTTTTATGCCGGCCGGCACTCTTTCGACTATTTCTAACCCATAGCCTTTTAGAGCATTGAACTTGCGCGGATTATTTGAGATGAGCTGCATTTTTCTTACGCCCAGGTGTCTTAAAATTTGCGCTCCCAAGCCATAATCGCGCTTATCTGCAGGGAATCCCAATTTCTCATTCGCTTCCACGGTATCAAGTCCCTGATCCTGGAGGGCGTAGGCATGCAGCTTGTTCTCAAGCCCGATACCGCGCCCTTCCTGTTTCATGTAAAGCACAACTCCCCGGCCGGCCTTCTGTATTTTCTCCAGCGACTCGGCAAGCTGCTCGCCACAGTCACAGCGGTAGGAACCGAGGATGTCCCCGGTGAAACACTCGTCGTGGACTCTGACCATCACCGGCTCCCGGATCTCCGGTGCCGGCGATTTACCCTCTCCGCCGATGTCGCCGCAGCAAACCGCGACATGTTCTTTGTTGTCAACTTTTGAACGGTAGTAATGGAGCTTGAACTCGCCCCATTTTGTGGGTATTTTCACGGAGACATTTTTTGTGACCAGATACTCGAAGCTGTGTCTGTATTTTATCAGATCGACTATCGAGCATATTTTCAAATCATTTTTTTCCGCGATATTGATAAGTTCAGGCAGTCTGGCCATCGTTCCGTCGGGGTTCATAGCCTCGCAGATGGTCGCGGCGGGTTTAAGTCCGGCCATGCGCGCCAGATCTACGCCGGCCTCGGTATGGCCCGCCCTTACAAGAGTTCCGCCCGGCCGCGCCTGCAGCGGCAGCACGTGGCCCGGACGCACAAAATCCTCCGGAACAGCATTTTCGTCGATCATGGTTTTTATTGTAAGTGCTCTGTCATGGGCACTCACGCCGGTTGTGATACCTTCGGCGGCATCGACGGACACGGTAAAAGGGGTGCCGTAGCGGCTTTTGTTCTCCGGCACCATTGGTGGCAGATCCAGCCTTTGCGCAATTTCCGGATCTATGGCCAGGCACAGGAACCCCCTTATTTCATTTATCATGAATGCGAGTTTTTCGGCTGTGATGTGCTCCGCCGCAATGGCGAGGTCGCCCTCGTTCTCCCTGTTTTCGTCATCGACTATTATTACAAATTTGCCTTTTTTCAGATCTTTCAGCACCTCTGGTATGCTGCTGAAAGCCTCCGTTCGCTCACTCTTTTTTTTCTGGTTCATGTTTGTTATCCGCGGGTCAGGCGGTCCTTGTATTTTTTCCGGATTGAGGTTAAATTGAAAATTGTTATATTATAGTATATAATCAGACTGTATTGTATTATGGTCATAAAAAACTGTAAATGTCAAAGAGAGATGTGCGACTGTTATGAGAAAAAAAGAACCATTGGGGCAAAAGCTTCTGGAAAAGGGGTTGATAGATGAAACCCAGCTGAATCAGGCCCTGGAATATCAGAAAGGGTCGGACGAGGATATGCGGCTCGGTGAGATACTGTGTAAATTCGGTTTTGTAGATCCGAAGGAGGTGCTTCAGTGTCTGGGGGAGCAGTATGACATTCCGGTTGCTGACATGGCCCGCATCAAACCCCAGAGCGAAGCCGTTGAGGCGGTTCCGCGAGATACTGCGAAGCTGCATAATATCATGCCGCTAAGGTTACGCGATTCGTCTTTGACCGTGGCTATATCGGATTTGGACTTGAGCACGATCGATAATCTTCAGTTCGTGCTCAACAAGGAGATAAAACCGGTACTGGCAGTCTCTGAGGAGATAGAAATGGCGATCGACCGGTATTACGGGCGTGAGGAGTCGACCGTAGATACTATGCTACAGGAATTCACCGAGAGCGAGGCTTCTTTTGCTTCGTTTGCGCAGCTGGCGGAAGAGGAGGAAGGGGCTGAAGAAGACGACGGCAGCGATGTGGCAATAGTGCGTCTTGTCAACCTTATAATCGAGGAGGCTGTTCGTAGCAGGGCAAGTGACATCCACGTTGAACCGCTCGAAAAACGGCTCAGGATCAGATACAGGATAGACGGAGTATGCACGGAAGTGGAATCCCCCCCCAAGAGGTTGCAGAATTCTCTAACAGCGCGTCTGAAACTCATGGCGGGCATGGATCTTGCGGAAAAACGCAGGCCGCAGGACGGCCGTGTAGTTGTCAGGTGTGGGTCTCGTCCGATCGATTTGCGCGTCAGTAACATCCCGTGCACCGACGGCGAAAGCGTGGTTATGCGTATTCTTGACAAGGAGTCGGTAAGGGTCCAGCTATCGGAACTCGGATTTCACGACGACGACCTCGTCCGGTTCCAGAAATTCATCAGTCGGCCAAGCGGTATCTTTCTGGTAACCGGGCCCACCGGCAGCGGCAAGACGACGACGCTCTATTCGGCGCTCAACGCTCTGAACCGTCCGGATACAAAAATACTGACCGCAGAGGATCCCGTAGAATATCAGATATCCGGTATTAACCAGACCCAGGTAGACATGAACATAGGGCGGACTTTCCCCAGAATTTTAAGAGCCATGTTGCGGCAGGCGCCGGAGATAATTCTTGTGGGCGAAATTCGCGACAAAGATACTGCTGACATTGCAATGCGTGCAGCGCTTACGGGGCACCTCGTTTTCAGCACTCTTCATACAAACGACGCCCCCACGGCTATACCGCGTTTGATTGATCTGGGCGTCAAACCTTTTCTGGTGGCATCTTCCGTGGTTGCCGTAATGGCTCAGCGTCTGATAAGAACTATCTGTCAAAACTGTAAGGAGCCTTATGAGTACCCTGAGCACTATTTTGAAGCGGTCGGCCTTGATCGGGATGAGGCGGTGGAAACGACCTTTTACCGGGGGGCGGGGTGCGGCGAGTGTAACGGTACGGGATACCGGGGCCGTAAAGGAATTTTTGAGCTTATGGGCATGACTCAGGAATTGCGGGATATGACCTTCGCCGGTGCGCAGTCCGGAGAGATCCGGGCAAAGGCGCGTTCGGAGGGAATGGTAACGCTTCTTGAAGACGGTCTGCGAAAGGCCAAGGCCGGAATTACAACGCTCGAGGAGGTTGTAAGAGTTGCCGGGCGTGTCGAGGAGGGAGGCTGAATGTCCGGTCTGGATTTTCGGCACAAAGCCCTATACATGCTGAAACAGTAAACAATTACGATATTGAATGGAAAAAAGACATGATTCAGATGGATAAGTTGCTTGTTGCGGCGGTTCAGAAAGAGGTCGAAGACATAATACTTACCGTTGGCAGGCCGCCGGTCTTCCGGTTGCACGGTGAGCTTCGGAGCTTGCAAACCAAGGTGCTTGAGCCTGAGGACACGGTCGCTTTGATGAAAAGCATAACTCCTGAACACAAACAACAGGAACTTCAGGAACTCGGTTCCACTGATTTCGGGTTCGCATTCAAAAAGAAAGCCCGTTTCAGGGTCGCCGTATTCCGCCAGCAGAACCATCTGTGTATAGTTTTGAGACTTATCCCGTGGAGAATTTTGACGTTCAGGGAGCTGGGCCTTGACGAGCGCATACAGGAGCTGCTTTACAAGCCGCGCGGGCTCATTTTAGTGACCGGGCCTACCGGCAGCGGAAAAACCACCACCCTCGCCACGATGATAGATTTTATCAACCAAAACCGCAGGGTTCATCTCATTACCATAGAAGACCCCATCGAGTACCGCCACGAACACAAGGAGGCCGTGGTCACCCAGAGAGAACTTGGCGCGGACGTTCCGGATTTCAAAGAAGCGCTGCGAAGAGCGCTCAGGCAGGCCCCCGATGTCATTCTGGTCGGCGAAATGCGCGATCTCGACAGCACACAACTGGCCATAGCCGCTGCGGAAACCGGGCATCTTGTCTTTTCCACGCTCCATACAAACAGCGCGCAGGAAACCGTGGAGCGGATAGTAGACCAATTTCCTACCGCACAACAGGAACAGGTGCGCACTCAGCTTGCTTCTACGCTTGTTACTGTAATCAGCCAGACATTGCTGCCAAGGGCCGACGGCAAAGGGGTTGTTGCAGCCCATGAGATCCTGATAGCCAACAACGCTGTTCGAAACCTCATCAGGGAAAACAAAATGTTCCGCATCGATTCTACGATACAGACCAGCAGGGACAAGGGTATGAAGTTGCTTGACGACGCTCTGATTGAGCTATATGCCGGCGGCGTAATCGATAAGGGCGAAGTGCTGTCGCGATGCCGCTACAGCGAGGATACGACGAATCGCGTGAGAGAATTGGAATTGGCGGAAGTTCATCAGAACGGGTGATGCCGGGCGGGCATGTATCATGATTTTCGGAGTGTCATAGAGGATTTCTCCACCGGCCCTGCGCCGGTGGGAAGATGATTAACCACTACGCACGAATACTCGGAAGACCGGCTCTCCATCGGCCCTGTGCCGATGGAAG
>PWZK01000248.1 GCA_003567495.1 Candidatus Brocadiaceae bacterium | reverse complement strand
TTTAACATCATTATGGAGTATAAGATACAACAATGCTAAGAACCGACGATATTATGGATACCCTGCGCATGTTCCGGCAGGAGAATCTCGATGTGCGTAGCGTCACACTCGGGCTTAACCTGCTCGACTGCGCCGACCCTTCGGTGGAGAGCCTGTGCAAAAAGATAAAACACAAAATAAATCGCATGGCCGGTGGGCTTGTGGACGCATGCGAGCGTGCCGGACAGAAATATGGTATCCCGGTGGTTAATAAACGACTCGCTGTCACTCCGGTTAGCGCAATAGCCGCAGGCGGCGGGCCGGACACTTTCTGCCGCATAGCACACACCCTGGACGCGACCTGCGAGGACGTCGGCATTGATTTTGTGGGCGGATTCAGCGCCCTGGTGCAGAAAGGTCTTACCGATGCCGACCGCGATCTAATAAACGCGATTCCGGAAGCACTGGCTGAAACTTCACATGTCTGCGGCTGCGTTAACGTAGCCGGCACACACGCTGGAATCAACATAGATGCGGTGAGTCTGGTCGCAGGAAAAATCAAAGACCTGGCAGCCCGAACCTCCGATAACGAAGGTTTCGGCTGCGCCAAGCTCAGCGTGTTTGCCAATATCCCCGAAGACAACCCTTTTATGGCCGGCGCCATGACCGGATTTGGAGAACCCGACAGCGTGGTCAATATCGGTGTAAGCGGGCCGGGTGTCGTCAAAACGGCGATAGAACGCATGCTGAACGAGCGTGGCGATGTCAAACTGGGCGAAATCGCAGAGCAGATTAAAAGAACCTGTTTTAAAGTCACGCGGGTCGGTGAGCTGATAGGACGCGAGGTGGCCGATTCCGTAAACGCTCATTTCGGCATAGTGGACCTTTCACTGGCCCCCACGCCGAGGGTGAACGACAGCGTGGGCGAGATACTTATGGCCATGGGAATCCAAAAAGTTGGGTCCCCCGGCACCACGGCCGCGCTGGCAATGCTTAACGATGCCGTGAAGAAGGGGGGACTGTTCGCTTCATCGTCGGTGGGCGGCCTGAGCGGCGCCTTTATACCGGTGAGTGAGGACAAAGTGCTCGCAGATGCCGCAGCAGCCGGACATCTGAGCATAGAGAAACTGGAGGCAATGACTTCGGTTTGCTCGGTAGGACTCGATATGGTAGCCGTGCCGGGCGATATTCCGACGCAAACTATCGCAGCCATCATAGCGGACGAGATGGCTATCGGTGTGATCAACCGAAAAACTACGAGTGTAAGACTGATACCGGTGCCGGGCCGCAGGGCCGGCGAAAAAGTCGTCTTCGGCGGCCTTTTCGGCGAAAGTATAGTTTTGCCGGTTACCGCGCCGGATTCTGCGCTCGGGTTCATCAACCACGGCGGCAGAATACCCGCACCTCTGCAGGCGCTGAATAATTGAGGGGGATATATCAAGAAATGAAAAGTAACTATGTCATAACTGTAACCTCGCTGGACAGAGTCGGAATCATAGCTGCGGTCTCAGAGGCGGTAGCGCGGATTGAGGGCAGCATCGATGCCCTGAGCCAGACGGTTATGAGCGGACATTTTACGCTTATCCTTTCCGTACATTTTGAAGAGAAGGTCGATACCGTCGCACTAAAGCGGGCCGTTGAATCCATGGGCAAGCCCGGTGAACTCGATGTTATGGTGAGGGAGCGCACAACGGATACGAGCGCCGAACCAGCGGCACCGGGCCCCGAAAAGTTTATCCTTACCTTAACCGGCACGGATCAGAAGGGTGTTGTGAGGCGGGTGAGCAGCTACCTTGCCGGTCAAAATGTAAATATAGAAGACCTCTACGCAAGGGCGGAGGATGGCGGATTCCTCATGATCGCGGAACTGCAGGTGCCGGCAACCTGTCATATAGAACAGATGCAGTCGGAACTGTGCGGTTTGTGGCGGGACGAGATCATGAGCGTATCTCTCCAGCACGAAAACATCTTCCTTGCCACAAACCAGGTGGATTTCAGCTCACATGCGGGTTAGACAATGAAAGGTATAATACTTGCCGGCGGTGCAGGCACGCGCCTTTATCCGATAACAAGGAGCATATCCAAACACCTGCTTCCGGTTTACGACAAGCCGATGATATATTACCCGCTGTCGGTGCTGATGCTTGACGGAATTCGGGAGATTCTCATTATCACAACCCCGGAAGATCAGGACTCTTTCAAAAAACTTTTAGGGGGTGGGGCCGACTTCGGCATCGACCTGAGCTACGCCACGCAGCCGAGCCCCGACGGGCTGGCTCAGGCGTTTGTAATCGGAGAAGATTTCATCGGGCAAAGCAACGTGTGCCTGATACTGGGCGACAACATATTTTTCGGACAGGGTTTTTCATCCAGGCTGCGTGAAGCCGCGGCCAGGGCCTCAGGCGCCACCATATTCGGCTATGAAGTGAAAGACCCCCGCGAATACGGCGTGATAGAGTTTGACGACGACCATCAGGTAGTCTCCGTTGAAGAAAAGCCGGAGAATCCAAAATCACCCTACGCTATAACGGGTCTGTATTTTTTTGACAGCGATGTCGTAAAGATCGCGAAAAAAATTGGGCCGTCGGCACGCGGCGAACTCGAGATCACCTCGGTCATAAACGCATATCTGAAACGACAGGACCTGCATGTAGAAATCCTCGGACGCGGATTCGCCTGGCTGGATACCGGGACGCACGATAGCCTGCTCGAGGCGGCGCAGCTGGTCGAGACGATCGAAAAACGGCAGGGGTATAAGATAGCATGCCTGGAAGAAATAGCGTATAAAAGCGGCTGGCTTACCGAAGAGCAGGTGCTGAAGTCCGCCGCATCGCTGAGTAGTAGCCCATACGGTCAGTATCTGATAGATATGCTGTGACATGGGTCTGTACCTGAGGCCTGTGGAATCACCACGGCAAGTATCTGCAAGTATGAAATTTGCCATAATCCACCGAATACTCATGCAATAAGTTTTGCAGTGAGCCCGGCAGGCTGTTATAATGTTGGCGCTATGCTACGCGGTGACGACTGCTTTTTCCTTCCGTGAAGGGGGGGGCATGGGAAGTTAAACTCTCACGCATTTTCAGGAGGGCTAAACTGTTGAAAATCAAATGGAAGACGCGGGACGGAGGTTGGAATCCTTATATAGCCGGAGGCCTGGCGGGTATTCTGGCGGTTGTTTCAGCTGTGAACTCGTTTGCCGTCAGGCCCGAAGGGCCGACTGATTAATAGCCCGGGGCGCAAGCCCCGGGGAAAGGGGTGCAAACAACAGAACAGAGCCCCGCAGGGGCGATTCAAAGGTTTGGCGAACTCAGGGCAAGCACCTTTCTTGAGTCGCCCCGTCGGGGCTCAGTACGGGGTGGTGCTCAGGTTTCCCCGGTTCCCTTCGGTCACCCGGGGCTACCTGCCTGCGCCGCAGCGCGGCAGGCAGGCGGGTGAGTCGGCCCGTCGGGCCTGAAGGACAATTACGAATGACAAATATCCTATATTCAATAACAAAGGAACTAATTCTTTTTCAAGACTTCGCTTGAAAAAGAATTAATAAAACGACAACGACAACGACAACGGCAACGGCTACGACTAAACGGCAAACGACATCATTTTTTTCGCATATCGACAATTTGTTGTCGATGTTACGATATTAAGCGCCTACCGAAGCAAGCGCTGGAAGCGCGATATATTATAGCCTGTGGCGGAGCGCATAGCCCCGAATGGGGCCAAGCGAAGCCACAGGAGAGGAAAACGCACAAAGGCGAGAGTCCTGAAGGGACGACATAGACGATCATAAACAAAGCTCCATAAAAAAGATGTAAGTGTTTTTTATGTGTGAGCTTGATATTATATCGCACTTTCAGTGCTCGATCGTGGTATACGGCATGTCCTGTGACTCTGCTTCAGTCCTGCCAGACTTTCGCGCCGTCACAGGCTTTAGAATACCGCGCCGCCGGCGCTGGGAGAAGCTATGTCTTTGGAACAAGGGGATGGTTGAAATCTGATTATGTGATTCAACTTCTAATACGGAGAAATAAAGAATGCAGGCTGTGGGAATGGAAACACCAGGTGCATTGACGTTTGATATTGAAGGTGTGCAAAAGCGGAAACCTATACGGATCAAAGGTTGTGTTTACAATCAGTTTGCGGCAAAGGGAACCTGGATGCGCGCTAATTTCCACTGTCATCTGACAAAGGGTGAGGAAACGCAATGGCCATCTACCGCGCTGAAGCTCTACAGGGACCTCGGCTACGATGCCGTAGGCGGCATGTGTCACGACAAAATAGTGTACCCCGAGCCGGTGGAAGACATAATAGTTATACCGGGTGCGGAAGTTTCATGTGGCGGTCATCTTCTTGGGATAGGTATAAAAGCAATTCCGAACAGCCAGGAGAATGGCAAGCGCATAGAGAGTATATCGGATATGATTCGCAGGATTAAAGAAATCGGCGGGGTTACCGTACTGGCACATCCCTTCAAGTCTGCTTACACATGGGAAGAAATGTGTGCTTTTTGTGAGGCGGGGCTTGACGGCATAGAGGTGGTAAACTCGAATGTGCGCGGTAAAATAGCGGACACCGGCCGGGCCGATCAGCTCTGGCACAACCTGCTGCGAGAAGGCTGTCGGCTTATAGCGGTAGGCAGCGATGATGCACATGGGCCGCATGAAGATGCCGGGAAAAGCGGGTGGGGAGGCGTGCCGCATATGGGTTTTACCGGACTGCTGGCTGAATACCGGACGCCTGAAAGTATTTTGGATGCGCTGCGCAGGGGCCGCACATATGCATCGGAAGGTCCGGAGATACATTCAATTGACGTCAGTGAAAAAGGTAAAATGACGGTAGCGTGTTCACCCTGTGTAGCATGTCACTTCAGGTCGGTTGGAGGCGGGTGGGGCGGAGCCAGCAGTTATCCGCCCGCAGGAAAATCGGATTCCGGAAAATTTTTCTTTGATTTTGCAACTCAGGGGTATCGCGTGAAGCATTACATGACGGTTGTTCTGCAGGATAAACACGGAAGACGGGCATGGACAAGCCCCATTCGCGTTGAAACCACAGTTGAAATGCAACAATAAGGGAGAAAGGCGCCAATGAAAATCGAATTGAAGACGCGGGACGGAGGTTGGAATCCTTATATAGCCGGAGGCCTGGCGGGTATTCTGGCGGTTGTTTCAGCTTTTGCGACCACCCGGCTGCTTGGCTCCACCAGTTATCTGGGCGCATCCACCACATTCGTAAGATTCGCCGGTTTTCTGCAAAGCCTTGTAGCTGCGGAACGTGTTGAGCTGAATGAATATTTCGAACGAACGGGAGTGACCGTGAACTGGCAGTTTATGCTGGTTATCGGCATTTTTTTCGGCGCGTTGATATCATCGCTGACCGATAAAAGCTTCCGTCTTGAAAAAGTGCCACCGCTCTGGAGCGAATATGTCGGCACCTCGATCTTCAAACGGGCGCTGTGGGCGTTCACAGGTGGCATTGTTGCAATGATAGGCGCCAGAATGGCAAGCGGCTGTCCGAGTGGACACGGCCTCAGCGGCACGATGCAGCTGTCGGTGAGTGCTTTCGTGGCACTGGCCATGTTTTTCGGCTGCGGACTGATTGTTGCAAATCTTTTCTATCGCAAAAGAACCGGTAAAATAACAATAAACAATGGGGGCGGGAAAGAATGACCACTGCACAGATACTGGGACTGGTCACCGGCATACTGTTCGGATTTTTGCTGCAAAAAGCGCGTGTGCTGCGGTTTGAAAAGCAGGTCGGAGCGCTTCTGCTCAGAGACATGTCTATTTTCAAGTT
>PWZK01000180.1 GCA_003567495.1 Candidatus Brocadiaceae bacterium | reverse complement strand
GTCACAGATAAACGGTCATTTGAAGGAGAAGAATTATCGGGAGGCGGCCGGGCTTGTTGCTGAGGCGCTTGAGATCAGGCCGGGGCAGGAAGATCTGAAAAAATTACAGCTTAAGCTGAAGGATAAAGGATATGAGCCGGGTCCGGTGAAAGAAGAAAGGCCTGACGATACCGTTGTGAATCGCAATCAAGAATTCGCAGATCAGCGTTTCAGCCGGAATGAGGGTTTAGCGGCAAATGGATTTAATTCTCTTAATTCAGAAAAAAAAGAAAAGCCCGTATTAGATGGGATAAGTTTACCACACAGGCCATATGTGAAAGTCCCTGAATGGAAAGGTTTTCTACGAAAGAAAACTGGATGTTCAGGCCTATTGCTTATTTTATTAACGCTTTGGATTATTGCTATAGCCTTTGAATTTTTATTTTTTTTAGGTGTTATACTTTTTGCCATAATGATTTTTATGCTCTGGCATATAGCAAAGTTACTGAAAAACAAATATCTTTTTGAATGTGCAGAAACTTTTCTCGAAGGTGGAGACCTTCGAAGTGCTGTTGAAACGGCTGTGAAAATGGGCAAGCCAAGGGTTAACAAAAAACGCGGGGTGCGTTTTTTTATTGCGATGGCAAAAAGGGTAAAGGATTATGGAGATAATGATTCCGCAAGAATTCTTTTAGAACGAGCAGTTGACTACTGGGGTTCACAAGAAGCTGCGGACTTGCTTGAAAATCAGTAATTAACAACGTCATTTTTAGTTTTCGATACGTATTGTCTTTAACTACGGGGGGCAGGTCATGCCGCTATTCAAGTCAAAAGAAGAACGACGCATCGAGCGCAACATCCAGATTCAGAAGACGCTTGGGATGTTTGACTCGCAGATAAAGAAACTCAAGAAACAGGAGGCGGGCTACCTTAAGTCCGCGCGCGAGGCCAAAAGCGCCGGCGCTTTGCAGCAGTGTGAGCTGGCAAAAAAAGCGCTCAAAGCCACGATGAGCCAGCGGCGGCGGCTCGATCACCAGAAACTGACGCTCAAGATCGCCACGCAGATGAAAGAACAGGCCGAAGCGCACGGCCAGTTCGCTAAGGCGCTTACCGGCGTCAGTAAAACCATCGCCGATCTGTTTAAAGCGGACGATATGGTAAAAACACAGAAAGATTTTGAGATGGCTATGGGCAAGGCGCAGTCGATGGAGCAGCGTATAGATCTGTTTCTCTCCAGCGCCTCCGGCTCGATGCTCGGCGAACCGGCGGAAGAAGACGGCGCTGCAGTGTCCGATGAGGAAATAGAAGGCCTGATCGACAGCGAGGCCGCACAGGCCGAGCAGTCCGTGGATAAGGAGATAGAAGAGGGCCTCGACGAAATTAAAAATGAATTGGAGCAGGAAAAATGAGCAGGCAGCAGTTTTACCTCGACCATTTCAAGCGCTACTACCAGCGAGGGCTCAAAGCCCACCGGAAGGGCGAACACGGCCTGGCACGCATGAGCCTGCTTAAGGCCGCCGAGATGCTGTATAAACTCGCCGCAGAGTCAGAAGGCGAACTGCAGAAGGTGCGAAAGAAAAAAGCGCGCAGGCTGCTGCAGCTTGCCCGGTCGATGCCCGAACATACATCGAGCGTGTCATCAAAGGGCGGTGCGGCGGCTAAAAACGGCGATGTGGCGGCGACAAACAGCGAGAAGTGGATTGTAAACGAACTGCCGGACGTTAAGATGGACGATGTGGCGGGGCTTGAAGACGTTAAGGACCTTATCAGAAGGCGCGTAATATACCCGTTCCAGCATCCGGAAGTGACCGAAAAATACCGCAAACAGAAAGGCGGCGGCGTGCTGCTTTACGGCCCGCCCGGTAACGGCAAGACCATGATAGCGAGGGCTATCGCCGCAGAGGTGGATGCGACCTTTTTCTCAGTCAAATGCAGCGATATCATAAGCAAATGGGTGGGGGATGCCGAACGCAACCTGCAGAAACTCTTTGAAGCCGCACGCGAGCGTTCTCGCGCGGTTATATTTATGGATGAAACAGAGGCCATAGTTTCCCGGCGCGGCGGCGACTCCACGGTGATGAACAGGGTGATACCGGAGTTTCTGTCACAGGTTGACGGCCTGGATGGACGCCACAGCGGTCTTTTGCTACTGGGTGCTACAAACCGGCCGTGGGATATGGACGAAGCAGCGCTGAGGACCGGTCGGTTTGGTGAACTGATTTTTGTGCCGATGCCCGACCTGCCGGCGCGCCGCAGAATAATTGCTATGAACCTGGACGGCATACCGTTGTCTGAGGATTTTGATTTAGACGTTATAGCAACTCGAACTGAAGGCTATACCGGCGCCGACCTTGAAGGGCTCTGCGAACGTGCCAAAGACGCGCCATACGAGCGCGAAATAGCAAGCGGGGAGGATCAGCGTCTGGAAGCCGCCGATATTATGTCAATAATAGACGATATGCGCCTGTCTGTCACCAAAAGGACGATAGCAAAATATGAGAAATTCAGAAGCGGGGATTGAAAGGCAATTATGAATTACGAATTATGAATTACGAATAAAACGGCGTGGTGGAATTAGAAATCAGGATGCGCAGCGGGAATCCAGACTACCAAAAGAGGAGGTAAATCGATATGATCATCAGATCGCCCATTTCAATACTGTCGAAATTCGGTCCCATCTTGCTTGTCGGTTCTCTTGCCTGGCTGGGCTGGGATAGTCTGGGGCCAAGAAAACCGGAGGCGGGCCCTGCTCGTCGCGAGCTTGCCGGCGAGATGACCCCCGAAATGTTGCATGATCTCCATGAGAACCGGGGAAGCGTTCGAAACGCCGCTTTGCTCCATTTAAGAAACGATCCGACCGACTATATAACCAATTCCCTGCGTTCCACCATCGAACACAGCGGCATATTCGATCTGCGGGATACGACTTCCGCTTACAAGGCGCGCTCACTGTTTCGCATGCGTCACCGCACCTATGATACGCTTGATAAGGCATTGGAACGCGGCCGGTCTCTCGATGCTGAATCGGTCATCTTCGGCACGGTTCATGCCTTTGAATCATCTCCGGAAGGCGCAGTCGTCGATATAGAAATTACCCTTGCGGAAACGGCGTCAGGCGATACGCTTTTAAATAAGCGCTACAACCGCAAGCTGCCGGCGTCGGCGCTTTCGGCCGTTTCCGGGGTGCGGGCCGGTTCCGCTGCGACCTGGCTTACGCGGCTTTTGGCCTGGGTTCTCATCGTTCTGCTGCTTCCGGTGGTGAGCATCAGTTTCATCAGGGCTATGGTACGGAAGGAATCAAATGGGATAAATGTCTCAATGCTTGGCATTTATACCGCCTTCGACGTGCTGCTTGCCTTTCTTTTGCTGGGCGCCGCACCGGCGTCGTGGGTCACCCTGGCGGTGATTTTAATTGCCGGCGGAGCTGCGCTGTTTTATAATTACAAAATAATGGAGTTTGCTCTGAAACTGGAAGCGTAAAATACAAGCCTGCATCGTTCTGAAAGGAAGACGACATAGCAGGGGAAAGCCAATTACGAATAAAACGGCGGAAACGGAAACGGAAAAAAAACCAACCCCAGCTTTCAGGGCGGCATATAACTTTCATAAACGAGTCATCAAAATGAATACATGCAAACAGTGCGGAGAAGAGCTTGAAAACGAAGTGGCGAGGTTCTGCTCAGAATGCGGTGCGCCCGTGACAAACTCCGAGGATGCTGCACCTGAAAAGAAAGATGAAGAAGAAACACCACCTCAAGTTGAAACCGAAATTGGCCCGAAGGACGCCGAAGAGCCGGGCGAAGGTGCCGTCCATAGTGAGAAGGACCACCCGCAGTCCGGTGAACCTGACGTGCCCGGCGACGAAGGGACCCCGTTTGAAGAACATGCAGACAAATATAAAGAAGCCGTCGAAGACGCGTGGGAAGACGGGGTAATCGATGAAAAAGACCGCCGGCAGCTCGACAGCGTCAGGGAGGAATTGAGCATAACCGATAGCAAGGCCGCCGGTATGGAAGAGGAGGCCAGAAAGGCGGTGACCTCCGGCGGGCGGGATCACAGCGATCCGGACATGTCGGTGGTCGAACTTCAAATCAACGACAGCCGCTTTTATATGGAAAAACGCATGGCCGTGCTGGACTTTGCATTTGTGAATAAAAGTGATCGCCGCATTCCGCGGGCTGAATTGTCGATAAAAAGCCCTCAGTTTAAGGAAGGGGAAAAATCATGCACGGTCTATCTCAGACCCCACCAACGCCGCGTCTATAAACTCCAGATCCATGCCTCTGTAGCCGGAGAACACCTGACGAACCTTACGCTTAAATATAAGTTTGACGGTGTTGAAAGGGCTTTTACCGCCCAGCAGACGTTTCAGGTACTAGATGAAAATCTTACTCCCCAGAACCTGACTTTGAATATTGACCAGAGCCTGAAGGCTGGTGGTGATATCGGTTACGGCAACAGCGTGCGCAACCAGGTTAAAGAAGATATTCATAAAGGTGTTGTGAAAACCGTCAATGACCTTATAACCAGGAAATATGAGCCTAACTGGCAGCAGATCACACTTGATCCGGACGAAAGCGTTGCTGCCGCCTCCAGGCCGGTGAAAATAGTTGATGAATTGACGCATGAGGGAGAAGAAATAGATCGCGCCTGCCTCATGTACGGTTGCTCTTATGCTGCCTTTATAAGCGACGAAAAAATCAATATGGGGCGCAACCGCCGTGACAATGATATAATGTTGCGCCTTTTGCCCCGCAGCGTTCGGAACGACGAATATTCATTGAAGATTTCGCGAACCCATATTATACTTAAACTCGATAAAGACGGCCTGAAACTTGTCGATAATGATACCACAATGGGCAGCACTGTAAACGGCGAAAAAGTTGAGGGTGAAGTGTGTTTGCCGTTGGAAAAACCTTCAGAAGTCAACGTGGCCTCAGTGATGTCTTTGAAAATAACACCTCTTTTGGCCGGTAAAAGCGGTGTTTCGAGACAATCGCGCTACAAATCACTCGGCCGGCCCGGTTCGCTGTGGAGGCTGGCCAAAAAGCATGGATTGCGTGCGGTAAAGTTAGAGCGAATGGGAAACCTTGGCGAAAGGGAATGTTATGTGATAATTTACCGATGGATGAATATCGGGCAGACTTCGGACAGCGAATTCTTAAAGCCCGAAGAAGGTGTTCCGGTGTTTAGGCTACTGAGATTCGCAGACAGGTTCTGGCTGGAGAGCATCAGCCACGCCGCAGAAATAAACGGAGTACAGGTCGAACCCGGCGACGCTGCCCCGCTTGGAACTGATATGGAAATAATGGCGGGAAACGCTGAAGCTCAGTTCTGCAAATTTTCTCAGCGTGACTAACGGCAATTATGAATTATGAATAGGAAAGACAATTATGAATTATGAATAGGGAAGACAATTATGAATTATGAATTATGAATTATGAATAGGAAAGACAATTACGAATTTTGAATTATGAATTACGAATAGGAAAGACAATTATGAATTATGAATTATGAATAGGAAAGACAATTATGAATTATGAATTATGAATTATGAATAGGAAAGACAATTATGAATTATGAATAGGAAAGACAATTACGAATTTTGAATTATGAATTACGAATGAACGGCAACGGCATAAACGGCAACGGCATAAACGGCAACGGCATAAACGGCAACGGATATGGGATGCACATCCGCAGCGTCCTGAAATGACCTGCCTGGCGACCTGTCTGACGCCAGGCAGGCAGACAGGAAGGGCCTTCTACCCTGGGAAAGGGGACAACTCAACCACATTTCCCTGAACAGGG
>PWZK01000230.1 GCA_003567495.1 Candidatus Brocadiaceae bacterium | reverse complement strand
GGAGTCATTACAACTACGACATCGAGATTTTCGCTGGAAAGCATTTCTTCCAGCTGCTCGTAGCGTGCTGTAATTCCCCAGCTATCCGCCGCCTCATGCAAACGGGCGGAGTCCACATCACACAACGCTATCGGGACAAGACGTTCCGGATAACGTTGAATGCCCCGCATATGCATTTTCAGAATGTTGCCGGCGCCAACCAATCCGATCCGGTTAATTTTGTCCGGAGTTGCATTTCTAACTTTCATTTAAACTGCACTCCATTATTTGTGTTTAATTCCTCTCATTCGTATAGGGCGGATTCTCGAAACGGCATTTTTTTTCTGTAATCCGCGGGTCATTGTGGCTGCGAAGTTCTTCGTTTAACCGATATTTCAGTTCCTGAATGACGTCTTTACAGTTGGGTTCATGTGCAAGATTATGAAGGTGATCCGGGTCATTCTGCATATCATACAACTCCTCACGCGGTCGCTTACCAAACCCGAGCTCGAAAAGCGGGTGTATATGTTTTTCTCCCCGATGGTGAATCATCCAGGCTTTTGTGGGGCTGGCGTCCATATCTGCATAGCAGAAACGCGTGTTTTTCTCCAGTACCTCATAAGGGGGCGGGGTAGCATCAGGATCGTCCAGACCACGGGGATCACCGGCCGGCCACCGATCGGGCGCAAAATTTATTATATAGAGGTGATCTTTGGTCCGGATAGCCCTTTGTGGATAAGGCAAATTGTGATCGCGGGCTGTTGGTCCATGCCGCTCACGTCCAATGACAACAAAATCACGCTCTGGCTCCACCTGCCCGGATTTTTCGCTGGTCAGCACCGGCAATAAACTTTTTGCGCTCATACATGCAGGTGGCTGAACACCCCCCGCTTCCAGAAACGTTGGAGCAAGGTCCATAAGATTTACAAAATCATCCACCACCCGATCTGCAGGTACATGCCCCGGCCAACGCACTGCTAACGCTATTTCACAGCCTTCATTGTAAAGGTTGCATTTGCCCCGAGGCATGCCCGGTATCCCATGATCGCCGCTGACAACAACAAGTGTATTATCCAGCTCACCGATACTTTCTAATTTGTCCAGTATAGCTCCTAAGCTCGCGTCAAAAGCCATGGCTTCGCCCATGTAATCACAAACATCTTCCCTGACTTCATGGACGTCCGGCAGGTAGCCGGGAAGTCGCCCTTTGAGATCATCCGGATTCAACCCCCACAAATCCTTTCCAGAGCCCTTCTCCCATTCGCGATGAGTATTGGATGGCCCAAACCAATAACAAAAAGGCCTGCCTTCAGGCCGGGCCTGGAGAAACGTGTCGAAATTTTTTGTGACCTCCTCCAGAAGCTTTTCCTTTGCGCCTTCAACTCCATACCTTCCTTTCAGTTGAGTTACGTTCTGAGAAAATTTCTTAAACGAATAACCGGCGCTTTTATACTCGGTCCTTTCTCCCCCGTAAGGGGCATTTCTGGGGCGTCCGGGGTACCACGCTTTGTATGAAAAGCCAATATGATAGCCGGCGTCTTCCAACAATAACGGGTAGGACGGGATGGAATCGTCCCAAACAGCGCCATGCAGGATTGCTCCCAGCCCGCATTCCCAAAAATAACGTCCGCTTAATATGGAACTGCGGCAAGGAGTACATGAAGGCGCGGGAGCAAAAGCGTTTGTAAACAAAACGCCCTCTTCAGCGACACGATCAAAGTTGGGCGTGTTTAATAAAGAATTCAGGGTGTCAAGACCTTCCACCTCTTTATACGCACTTGCATAACGTCCCCAGTCATCGGCAAAAGCGAATAGTATGTTAGGTTTATTCATAGATTTTTCGACTACCATTTTTTGACTTTCCTTCGAAAATGCGTATGTTATAAAGTTAATCGCTTAACTAACCGGCAACCATACCCGCATCGCTCCAGGTTCGCGGTTTGTCCATGCGAAATAGGGGATGGCAAACAGCTCCGTTTCGCCTGCAAATACCGGTTCCCCCCGGGCGTATAGTGACTGCTGGTTGCCGCGCACGTAAGCATCCCCTTTATATCGGCATAATTGGCTTCGCCGGTAATTTGAAGCATGCGCCAGTTCCACATGAACGAGGCAATTGCCGTGCAGGTCTCATAATACCCCGTCCGGTTCGGTATTTCGTAATCCAGCCCAAACATCTCGCCTTTATCATGGTGGGCTCCACCTCCGCCGGTGATCGCCATTTTTTTGCGGGTAAAATTATCCCATTGTTTTTCGAGAGTCGTGAGCAAAGAGTGGTCACCAGTCTCCGAATAAATATCGCTGATACCACATAGCAGGTACAATTGACAGACCGTATGCCCCTCGACGGTCACCTGTTTTCTGACGGGCAAATGATCTTGTTTTTGGATAGCACCCCGGGATCCCGTTACAAAGCCTTTACCGCGTTCGTCTATGAAAAACTCAGCAAGTGTGAGGTATTTTGTTTCGCCCGTTTCCCGATAAAGCTCTACCAGTGCCATTTCAACCTCAGGGTGTCCGCTGGTGCCTGAACGATTTTTTGGTCCAAAATACGAGTCAATATAGTCAGCCCATTTTATAGCTGCATGAAGTAATTTTTTCTCGCCTGTCGCCCGGTGGTAAGCCAGAGCAGCCTGGATCAGGTGTCCGCCACAGTACAGTTCGTGGGCATAGGCAAGATCTTTCCATCTTTCAGATTTTTTATCAATTATATTCCAGGTAAGCAGATAACCGCTTTTTTCCTGCGCTTGTTCTATAAGATCGATTACGTTATCAGCTTTTGCTTTCACCTCGGACGGGGGGGCGGCGGTGGCGACATCGTAAGCCACAGCCTCGATCCATTTGTAAACGTCCGCATCGCATGAAATGCGATTTGACGGTTTGCCTTCTTTCAGGCCGATCGCCATCCGGAAATTGTCAATCCGGCCCGTCCGTTCGCATTCATCATATTGATACGACAGAGAGGGTCCATGATTGACACTGCGTCGCCTTTCCAAAAGCGAATCCTGCAGCTTGACCCCGGTCATATCGACCGAATCAAATGCTCTGACTTTACTGTTGTCGAGTTTCGTAATGTGGCTCAAATTTCAGCTCCTCAGAAATTTATTGTCGATATGCCGAAGATGATCGCTGATTTTTAAACATCTCAGGTGCGCAGGTGTGCGCCGAGTTTTTCGGCAAGTGCATTTGCTATGGCGTCGCGGAAACGGTCGGCCTCCTCATTTTTCAGGGTGCGAACGTCTGCGCGAAAGGTTAACGAAAAAGCTATGCTCTTTTTTCCGCTCCGAATCTGCTTTCCCCTGTAGATATCAAAGAAATCTATAGATTCCATATGCTTGCCACCGGATTTGCGGACACAACTCTCTATATCCGCCCATCTGACGGCCTCATCAACTACCACGGCAATATCTCTTTTTACAGCAGGGTATTTCGGCAGGGGAATGAGAGTGGGCTCTATAGAGGCGTGATCGAACAGAAGGTCCATATCAAGCTCCATGACCGATGGGGCGGTCTGAAAGTCCATATCGCCGGCCCATCCGCCGTTTATCTCACCCAAATAGCCAAGAAGACGGCCTTCAAGGAAAAACTGAAGAGATTTTTCGTCAGCAAAAACCTCCGAATGCTCCGGAGACTCAGTAGTGATGTTTTCCGGAAGATAGAGAGCGGAGCATATATTTTGCAATATACCTTTGAGCACAAAAAAACCGTCTCTGCGGTCTGTCAGCATAGAGAGGCATCTCTTCTCTTCGGGCCGCCCCTCGGGGTTCTTTGCCGTGGGAAGGTAAATTTTGCCGGCTTCAAACAAATCCACGCTCGCAATTTTACGGGCGTTGTTATAACACTTTGCATCGAGAAGATTGCCGATAAGGGTGAGTCGAAGATGAGTTTTGTCTGTGCTTACGGGGTTTCGCAGCGCTATGGGTTCCCCCTCATGCCAGGGCTGGATAAGCTGCGGAGCCCGGGGCGATACGAGACTGCAGGTCATGATTTCGTTGAAACCATGCCCCGCCACCAGTTTTTTCACCTTTCGCTCACAAATTTCTCGTTTTGACAGCGGGGCGACTGCGACCGGTATGCGGGTGGTTTCCGGTATTCTGTCGTAGCCGTGTATCCGCGCCACTTCTTCGATAAGATCGATTTCACGTTTCAGATCCGGCCTGTGCGGTGGCACGGCGACTTTAATGCTGTCTGAGTCGTTGTCGATAATACGCAGACCGAGGCCTTCAAAAATCGCCATTATCCGTTCTTTATCCACGCTGATGCCCAGCACCTTCAGGAGGCGGCCGGTGCGCATGGTTACCTCGGGCGTGCTTGATGAGTCCGCCCGTATATCCGCCCGTCCCCGAACAGGCTCGCCTCCGGCAAACTGCGCAATCAGGCCGGCTGCGCGAAGCGATGCCGCTTCTACGTTTTCCGGGTCAACGCCGCGCTCGAATCTGTAGGAAGAGTCGCTGTTAAGCCCGAGCGTTCGTGAGGTGCGCCTGATATTTACAGGGTTGAAGCGCGCGCTTTCCAGCAGAACGCAGGTTGTGTTTTCACTGATTTCCGTATTCAGGCCGCCCATGATGCCAGCCACCGCCACCGCTCCGGCGCCGTCTGCTATTACGCACATGTTTTCAGACAGCTCGCACTCAGTGCCGTCTATGGTGGTGATTTTCTCTCCTTTCGCGGCGCGTCTTACGACAATGCGGCCGTCGCGCACGCTTCTGAAGTCGAATGCATGCATCGGCTGTCCGCTCTCAAGCAGCACGTAATTGGTTATATCCACTATGTTGTTGACAGGTCGCAGGCCGCAGGTCTTCAGCCGTTCCTGCATCCACTGCGGCGAGGGGCCCACTTTCAGATTTCGAATGATACGGGCGGTATAGTGTGGACATAACCCGGAGTCCTGCACGGTGACTTCAGCCAGGTTTTCGAAGTCCGCCTCGCCGGTTTCTACCGCGCTAACGGACGGCGCCACAACTTTTTTTCCAGTTATGGCCGCGACCTCGCGCGCCAGCCCGAGATGGGAAAGACAATCAGGCCTGTTGCTGGTGACCTCCACGTCAAGCATCCAATCGCCGTTGCGTGGTTCGCAGGTCTCCACACAAAGGCCGGCATGACTCAGTTCCTTTGACAGTTCGTTGGCGGCCAGGTCGTGCTCGCAATAATCTTTAAGCCAATTATAACTGATCTGCATGACGGTGATTTGAAAAGTGTGTTTATCGTGACTATGTGTTTTTTGGACTTCGGATGCGAGTCCAATTCAGATTGAAAACTGGCTCAAAAAGCGGGTGTCGCCGTTGAAAAACAGCCGTATATCGTTTATTCGATATTTCAGCATCGCAAGGCGCTCGACGCCCATACCGAAAGCAAAACCGGTATATTTTTCGGAATCGATGTTCACGCTATCGAACACATTCGGATCCACCATGCCTGCGCCGAGTATCTCCAGCCAGCCGCTGTAGGAGCAGGTGCTGCAGCCTTCTCCGCCGCAAACCGGGCAGGTGCAATCCACTTCCGCACTCGGTTCGGTGAAGGGAAAATAAGAGGGCCTGAACCGCACCTCGACATCTTCATGGAAAAACTCGCGGGCGAAAATATGCAGCACCGCTTTGAGATCGCTGAACGATATTCCTTCGTCCACCATCAGTCCTTCGATCTGATGGAACATGACGCTGTGCCTGGCATCTTCGGTATCCGGCCGGAAACAGCGACCCGGCGCTATGATTCTGACCGGCGGGTCGGTCTTTTCCATCGTCCGTATCTGAACCGTCGAGGTCTGACTGCGCAAGAGCACGTCATCGCCCGTGTAAAACGTATCAAAGTCGTCGCGAGAAGGGTGGTCGGGTGGGATGTTCAGTGCCTCG
>PWZK01000122.1 GCA_003567495.1 Candidatus Brocadiaceae bacterium | reverse complement strand
TGCCGGAGGAGAAGAGCCGGTTGAGCGGCATGCAATCAGTTCCTCTATCTGGTGACCGAGCCGTTCGGAAGTACGTTTATCGTTGAAGGCCGACACCCGCCGGCGCTTCCCCTGCATATCCGTATAACGAACGTACCATCGTTTCGATCTGTAAACTTTTCCGTTTCTTTTCTGCTCACGTGTTTCGACAGTTGCCATGGTAGCGCCCTCAAGAAAGTATAGTGACTGCCATAGTGACCACTTCTTACGCATATGCTGATATTATAGGGCACGCCATGCAACATTGCAAGGGAAGCGGAAATGCAAAAAAGAAGCCCCTGAGGGGGCCTTTCAAGGCTCTCCGGGGCTTCTGTGTGGTGGTGACCCCACGGGGATTCGAACCCCGGTTGCCGGATCGAAAGTCCGGACTGCTTGTCTCCTATATGATTATTTCGCAATTGTTAACAGATGTCGAGAAAACCTTACATGGCATTGTACGTGGCATCTCCCTTGAAACGGAATAAAAAAGTCGGCAACATCACCCAGTAAAGACGGACTGGTAGGCCGGGTTGCATTCTACATGTGTCTCGTGTATAATGAAAACAGTTTCTGCAAACCGCAAATAATGGATGTCCACAATGACAACAGCACAGAATGATCAGAGTTTTTTGCCTCCTTCCGTTGCGAATCTGGAAAATCCGCAAACCGATATTCCGCGCATCGCTAAGGACGGAAAAACTCTGGGCGAAATCGAAGCGGCCGTGCAGAAAATACCGACCCGCCATGAGCTCATCCGCGGTGATGCCCGGGACCTGTCGTTTATCGGCGATGAATCCATACATCTTGTCGTCACCTCTCCGCCGTACTGGAGCCTCAAGAAATACCGCGATAACAAAGACCAGCTCGGAGATGTCGAGGATTATGACCGGTTTCTCGCAGAACTGGACAAGGCCTGGACGCATTGCTACCGGGTGCTGGTGCCCGGGGGACGGCTGGTCTGCGTGGTCGGAGACGTGTGCCTGTCCAGAAGGAAAAACAACGGAAGGCATACCGTCGTGCCGCTGCACGCATCCGTCCAGGAGCGCTGTCGCGCTATAGGCTATGACAACCTCTCACCGATCATCTGGCATAAAATAGCCAATGCAAAGTTTGAGTCGGCCGGGAACGGTGCCGGTTTCCTCGGGAAGCCTTACGAGCCGAATGCTGTTATAAAAAACGATATTGAATTCATACTCATGCAGCGCAAACCGGGCGGGTACAGGAAACCCGATCCCAAAGCCCGGGTACTATCTGTTATATCCGGGCAAAACCATAAAAAATGGTTTCAGTCCATATGGATGGATATCGCAGGCGCTTCGACCTGGGACCATCCCGCGCCTTTTCCCGAAGAGCTTGCTTCTCGCCTGGTGCGTATGTTTTCGTTCGCGGGCGACACGGTGCTCGATCCTTTCGCCGGCACGGGCACCACAGCGGTGGCAGCGGCGAAGTGGGGGCGCAACTCCATCAATGTGGAAATCGACCCTCATTATTATAAAATGGCCGCGGCCCGCATCAGCCGGACGACAAACTCCCTTTTTTCACATGCCCGGCTGATAACTCAAGGCGAGAAGGAGAGTGCATGAACTATGAGAAACAGATTACCGAAGCGGTTCAATTCTTCTGGCGCGTGAGAACGCAGCAACAGCAGAAGCAGGGAGTGGCCACAGGCCGCAAAGATACAGGCGCCCGCAGTGCGGTTACCGGCGGAAAGCATCTCGACGGTTTTATCACGCTCCTGGCCGATCTGCTTTCCGAGGCGGGCTTGCCGGACTCCACCATACACCGAAGCGCTACCACGCTGCCCGGTTATTTCAGACCGGCCAAGAACTGGGACCTGGTCGTGGTGGTGGACGACGTGCTTCTGGCCTCCATCGAATTAAAGGCGCATGTCGGCCCGTCTTTTGGCAACAACTTTAACAACCGTATTGAGGAGGCGCTTGGAAACTCGACCGACCTTCTTACGGCATATCGTGAGGGCAAGTTCGAGCCGTCCCGAAAGCCGTGGCTCGGCTGGATGATGTTGCTGGAAGACAGCCCCCGGTCCGCAGCGCCTGTTAAGGTGAAAGAGCCGCATTTCGAGGTCTTTCCCGAGTTCAAGAAAACTTCTTATGCGAAGCGCTACGAGCTGTTTTGCGAGCGTCTTATGCGGGAACGTCTCTATGACGGCGCATGCCTGATACTGTCGGACCGGACGAGTGGCATCGAGGGGAAATACACGGAGCCCCGGTCTGAATTCAGCTTCAGCAATTTCGCCGCTTCGCTGAGCGGACATGCTATGGCGTATGCCAGACAGCGGAATGCTGAATAACTGTTTCATAATGACCAAAAAATGGGCCGGCAAGGAGATTCCCACCGGCCCGGGTTTGGTTTTTTATTTCAATTTTTCGTATGAGGTTTATTCCTCCCGGCGGCTTTCTTTGTCAGCAGCATTTTCTGACTTAGTGCTTCCGGTTGACGGAATTTTTATTCCAAAAAAAAAGGGGAATCGAACGGACTTCCCCCTTTCCCCCGCCGGATGATTAACCTGCATTTCTCACAAAGCAACGACATATATCAGGATAAACGAATTAAAAATTTGACGTTAACAGCATCTATTGAGTTGCAATATTTTACCACACTGGAGAGAAACAGGAACAAACAGCGCTTTGCCCTTCGGGCAAGCCTCCAGCGGCACATCTGCCTTAGAAAGCTGCGCTTCGCGTATAAGAATACAGCGGCGCTTGCTTTCTGCGCATCTGCACCACTGGCGGCTTGTGAGAAAAGCAGGTTAAGCGGCTGCGTATTCCGCTATCTTTTCCCTCAGCTTGCGACGGATCGATTTCCGCCTGTGATACACTGCAACTCTGGTTATGCCGAGTTTTCGTGCGATCTCTCCGGGTTTGTAACCTTTGACCATCAGGTGGTAAACCTTTCGCTGGTTGAGCGTGAGACCGGAAGCAAACTGTTTGAAATCGATTTTTACCCGTGATTTATTCATTTTACTTTGGAAATAGCCGGCCGTCTGGCGGTGCTCATGTACAATGGATTCCATCAGGAATCAAGAGCGCCAGATAGTCGGCTGGGAATTCTCTGCAAAGGGAGGGAAAATAATATTACTTGAAGATAATATACGGAACGTCTATACTAAGGATAGTTGATTCTTGAATAAAGTCAGGAACTTTAACGCGCCCCGTGTGTCTAATACTGTAAAAGACGATACATGCTAAAAACAGGGTTTTGCAGAAGAGAGACAAAGAGAAGAGATGTTCCGCCGGGCTTTAGAAATCTTTGAAAACGCCATAAAATCTGCAGAAAATCATGACGCCTAACATCTGCGCTTTGAGGTTATGGAATCCAAGGTTCGTCTATTAAGCAGATTGGGCAAGAGGGATAAGGCTCGTAAAATCCGAAATCAACTCCTGGAGGTAAAAAGAATGAAATGCATCATATACGCAGCCCTGCTCGTCACATGCCTGGCATCCGTCGTCCAGGCTACCGTGCAGATTCCATACAAAATTGTGTATGAAGGGGAAAAATATTGGCTGAATACGCCAGTGGCCAATCCCGATCTGCCTCTGGATACGCTCGGCAGTGAAAAGCTTTCCGAAGTGCGGTCCAGCCTCCCAGGTGGAGGACCAGGGTCTACAGCTTGTCGGCGCGGCTATGTTGCTTGGTGGAAAGTTGATGGTGGGGTGCTGTATCTTACAAAGCTCCCCTCATACTTTCATCACAGGAGCGAAGATCGGGAGCCGGGCGATCTGGAAGAGCTTTTTCCCGACCGCTACGAAGACGGACGGGTGAAAGCCGACTGGTTCTGCGGAGAATTGGTATTGCACGAAGAAGGAAGGCATTGGAGTGAACCAACACATGAACTGGAGTTTTCGGAAGGAAAG
Organism: Candidatus Brocadiaceae bacterium; assembly: GCA_003567495.1. Taxonomy (GTDB): domain Bacteria; phylum Planctomycetota; class Brocadiia; order SM23-32; family SM23-32; genus PUMZ01. The sequence goes on along the minus strand of PWZK01000122.1, from coordinate 1,958 downwards.
ATACCACTCGATAAGGACATCCCCGACGCTGGATGGGAAAGTATATTTTTCGAATCAATCCGCGAGGTGACGGAAAAAAGTGATATTACTTCCCTGCACGAGAAACGAGTTGACGCCGGTGACCTGGAACTCAGGCTATGGGCCGGGTTCGGAAAGGAATTTATGCAAGGGATTATCATCTGGAGGGAGAACGGTTCCTGGAACGCTCGCCACCTGAAACCGGTCTTTGCGAAAGACAAACCCGTTCAGTGGGAAATCAAGGACCTGGAGCTTTCAGGCTTCTGGCCGCAGCTCTGGGATGAAATGGTCGAACTGGGAATACTTGATCTGCCCGATGAATCCGAAGTGCCGGACTGGAGGCCGGTATTGGACGGAAGAAGTTACGTTGTGGAATATCAGAAAGAGGGCGGATACAGAACATACAAACACGGTAATCCGGCGCGGCAGACAGCAAGCGAGGCGAGAAAATTATGCAAAATTCTGATGCTGCTTGATCGTGAACTTTCCACATCGCTTTATCAGCCTCCCGGGACTTTTCCGGAATATGTAGAAGACGGCCAGGTGGTGCTCATGAGGAAGGGAGAGGCCTACTGCGCGTTCCGGCTCCGGGAGCAGCGGAGGGAAGAGGAAAACGATAGTCGCCGGAAGGCAGAAGTGGAGTGGGTTTATCGCGATGACGGAGAGTCGGAGCTTTTCGGTGAAGGCGTTACTTCCGGCGAACATAAAATCGAAGGGCGGAGGCTTCATATCGGATTTGGCCCTTTTTCCGTGCGCTGGAGCTTCAGAAGCACCGGTATGGGATATATATATTATCCCGATCAGCATAGCGAAAGGGTCGGCGAGTCCGACCGACAGTATGTCGCGATAACGGACCGAACTGAGTTTGACGGGCTCGACGCCGGAGACGAAAAATGGGACTTCCAAGCGGCGTTTATCGAATTTTCTGTTCATGATGAGAATATTAACTCTCTGCCGGATATGGAATCGGCGGAGTTACCTACGCCGGATACAGCCGTTAGAGCCGTCCTACAAGAGATCATATCGAAACCGGACGACGGCTTATCTGCTATGCATTCGCCATCCGCAAAACTCACATTCATGCTTGGATTCGATGTGCCTGGTTTTGGAGAGCAGGGTGATCGGGTATGGCAAGTCCACATCACCGGCCTCGGGGGTTCTCCCACCATGCGGATCGCGTGGGTTAATGCTGAGGACGGGACAGTGATGTTTTTAATGGAAAACGAAAATGATTCTCCAAAAGCCGAAACAGAAGAAGAGGGCAGCAGTGACGAACGGATCGGAAACACACGCGCTTTTCTTTCTGCGGCGCGCAGCGAAATCGATCGGTTCAATTTGGCCATAGTTTACAGCGATAACCCGCGCCGGGGTATATGGTTCATTACATTTCCTGTAATAGCCGGTTTTATGTTAGAAAATGCGGTGCTTATAGATGCCGGGCAGGCTCACCGTATTCTGAATTATTTTGCTGATTCAGGTCTCCTTGACAGGGCAAAAGCAACAAGACCGGAATCGGAACCGGATGCCTGGAAAGCGATTCTTGGCGCCGGGAAAAAGGCAGTTTATTGGAATCTCGGCTCTGGCCCCTCCGCACCGCTGGAACACGGTAAGCTTATGGGGCTTGGGGAGGTGCTTGAGGGACAAGCACATGAAGCTTGGGGCAGGTTTGTTGACAGGCTAAAGTGAACACTACAGTCTCAGTTTTTTCCCGCGCTGAGCTCTCTCCCGAGCGCCGGGCCGAGATAAAGGGCAGATCGTTTTATCACGACCGTGATGACGATGTCGTTGTGGTGATCGATGAAGAAGGCGATATTGTAAGGAGATTCGATGCGGAAGACGCCTTTTTTTCTGCAAACGAAAAAAGACACGATGTGGAACACTAACAAGTAAAGCGGGCGGCGGACGCCGCCGAGCGGCGGCGTCGCCCCTTACTTGATTAT
>PWZK01000361.1 GCA_003567495.1 Candidatus Brocadiaceae bacterium | reverse complement strand
GGGGGTCTATTATTGAAAACGGAAAGCTGTTGCCAATAAGGCCGGTGATCGGCGAGTCGGCTCCCTGGGGCATCATAACGGCGGATACCGGTTTTTTGAGGAAGCTCAGTGCGGGCATCGCTATTTGCCAGCAGCCCAGGTGTGAAACGAGCAGCACGGCCCCGCCGCCCCGCGAAACGGCCGATTTCATTTCCCTTTCGTTTATGCACACTGTGTTGAGTGTGCCGGGGCCTTTCGCCGCCATTGCAGCCTGATCGATAAGTATGTGTCCGAATGAACACACCAGCCGATAGCTGTCCCAGAATGCTCCCGTCCCCCCGCGCCGCCACGGAAAACGCCTGTCCAGATACGGCCGCGTGCGCCTGCGGATGTCGGGAACAAAGATGACATACCAGAGCACGACCAGATACATGATCTGGTATGCCGCCCGGCGTCCGGCAAGAGCGATTACACCGTGAAAGAACCTCAGCTGCCACCGCTTGCCGACATCCGGAGCCGCCCAGCCGGGGTTTGTTTCGGCGTTTTTTACCCTGTCATGCATCATAGACTTTGTTCTTTCAGAGATTTTCGTATCGATATTATGTCATCTCGTCCCGTCATATCCAGAACCGGGCCTTCTGAAAAAACTATACGGAATCTCTTCCCCGTCTTTTCAATCATATGCGACACAGCTTCCGGAAGCTCCAGTTCGCCCCTTTCGGGGTGCAGGTTTATGCTTCGGCATGAATCGAATATTTCAGGCGTAAATCGGAAGAGGTTCATATTCACCCATAACCGCCCGTTACATATGTATTCCCCGGTGGATTCGGGTTTTTCTATAATGCCCGCCAGATCACTCGTATCGTTTATCCGTAGCGCGGCAAAACTTTTTATCCTTTCGGAGCTGAAATTCCCTTTTTCCAGCAGAACATCCCTGTCAAAACCCGCTACCGCGCAGGCGCCGGCGGGCAGCCCGGCAAGTTCGCGAATCGTATCTTGCGGGTACAGGTTATCGCTGTTACAGAGCAGAAAATCGGCCTGCTCGATGGTTTTTTCACATGCCAGGACGGCATCGGCGGTCCCCCTGGGCTGATGCTGCACGCCGTAGCTTACGCGGATTTTGTATCTGGCTGATACGCTCCGGCCGTATGCCCGCATCTCTAAGGCATCGGGAGAAACCACCATGCAAAGATTGTCGATACCGACCGCAACCAGTCTTTCGACTGTATAGTCAAGAAATGGGCGGCCGGCGACCGGGATAAGTCCTTTCAGGCCCTTCTCGACGAGATTTTGGGTGGGGGACGAAAAACTTTTGCGTCCCCCCCCGCCCTTCCTCATCCGTGAACCACGTCCGGCAGCGAGTATAACCGCCGTATTTATATTTTTTTCCCGAGCCATTTTTTATTCCATATGCGTATGGGTAAAGCGGTCAAAAACGCGGTTATATTCACTGATATTATTAATCAATAAACGCCTGTGTGCCCTTTGTACTTGCCCGGATAAGTCTTCCATCGCCTGTGCAGCCACAGCCAGCGGTGCGGGTGGGCTCTGACCAGCTCAGCCAGGTCATCACTCAGGCGCTGCGTGATGCGAAGCACTTCGGATTGCTGTTCCGTCTCCGGGTTGGGGTAGATTATGTCTTTTATGATCACCCTGAATCGCTCGCTGTCGTTTTCCCTCAAACAATATAAAAACGCCACCGGTGTGCCCGTAGCCACCGACAGCTGCGCAGGGCTCGGGTAGGTTGAGGCGGGCTTGCCCAGAAAATCCACAAATATCCCGTGATACCGCGCATCCTGGTCTATGAGCATCGCAGGGCATTTGCCGTTCCTGAGCGCTCTCAGGCTGCGGCGAATACCTCCTTTCTTGGGCGCCTGCTCTACCCCTTGCGATTCCCTGATTTTTGAGATATAGTCTTCGATAAGCGGGTTTTTCATCTCTCTTGCTATGACAACGCCGCGATAGCCCAGCGCAGCCATGGCCATGCAGCTCACTTCCCACCACCCGAAATGGCCGGTAGTGAATATAATGCCCTGCCCGACGGCGGGCAGGGGCTTGCCGCTTTCATTTATCAGTCTGATATGTTCCCCGGCATCCCCGGCCGACAGCCGCGCGTGGAAATGCAGCGCGTCAACGATGGATTCAAACAGTGATCTATACACATCTCTCACCAGCTTGCGGATATCGGGGGGGGCCAGATGGGGAAAAACCTCCAACAGCCTTCTTGCCATCATAGCTTTTCGCTTTCTGCGATCGAGCACGGCGGCCAGGTCGGCGGCCGAAAGCGCCAAGCGCCTGGCACACGGCCACGACATAGAAACCATGCTCTTGTGCAGGGCAACTACCAGGTAAAAAGAAACGTAGTGTGCGGCGTTTATGTTTTTATTCACCTTTTTTGCCATAGTATGTCAGGCGGGATAAACAGGCCCCGATAATTCGGTTCATTTCATTTCACACCGGAACTTCACCATGTTCAAAATGACATTATTTGAACAGCTGGTGCAGGAAGAGTATAATTTAAATATGTTCTTAACATCAAACTACCGCCCGGAGGTTTCTCAGCATGTCAGATTTGGTAAGATTCGGAGTATCCGTTGATGCAGGCCTTCTTGAGAGTTTTGATAAGCTCATAGATAAAATGGGATATGCCAACCGTTCCGAGGCTATCAGGGATCTGTTCAGGGAAAGGGTAATCCGGCAGGAGTGGGAAGCTCCGGAAACAGAAGTCTTCGGCGTAGTTTATATTGTTTATGATCACCACACGATGGGCGTGCATCAGCGTCTTACCGAGCTGCAGCACGCAAGTTACGCCGCAATCATTTCGACCCTGCATGTCCACATAGACCATTATAATTGTCTCGAACTTATCGTTCTGAAAGGCGGGGGGAAAGATGTCAGAGAACTTGCCGAACGCCTGATCAGCCTCAAGGGCGTGAAATACGGACGGCTGAACATGGGCACGACCGGCACAAGTGTGCATTAACCCGCATGTTTCATAAACCAACGACAGGTGTTAATATAAAGGATTAATGTTTAGTATGTTAAATAGCGTTTTCAGGGCGACCCTAATTTTACAGTGTGTCCCTGAGCTCCGCAAACGGCGGTTTTTCCCAAATTGCCAAGCGGGGATAGAAAATTTAATAGGTTTAATAGGTGCCGTTCCCGAGCAAATTCATAAAGAGGAGCAGTTTATACTTATTTTTGTGCCATTTTATGGGCTTACAACGCGAATTTGATGCCGAAAACAGTAACCATTAAGCTTGTTGTATGGTATAGAGCTGGTCGCTGGTATAAGAATGTCGGGCGTAAGCTGTTTTCCTCGAAGAGTGACGTTAAACATCTCTTTCAGAGAAGTGGGGATGGGGTTTAATGGTTCCCAGGGTAGCGCCGGCAAACGTCGGCCGTCGCAACCCTGGGCTTTAATTAAACATCCCCGTTGGGGAATGGGTGCTCAATATAGCGGAAGTTATCGCCTGAAAAAAACATAGATCAAATCCAAGCTTAATGGTTACCCTTTTAAGGGTTAGAAACACCCTTCTAAGCCTCGCACAGGGCGTTATTTCGTCGTATCTATAGTATTAACAATAGCTTGCCGCGGTCTGACCCAAAACCCCCAATACTATATCGTGATTAGATCCCAATTCTATCAATGGGGGGATTTTCGTCTTGCTCACCGACTATCTCCGTAAGATGCTTATACGACAGGAAAGGGTCGCGGAATATTCTGCACCATTCGTGTGTCCGTTGCGTCAGTTCCCAAGCCATGTCGATGTGTTCAGTTGAGTTGATCAGATTGCTGAGTTGCAACGGATCGTTGGTTCGATCGTAGAAGACATTGAAGTTCTGGGTGTATTTGCGCCGGTCGGGCAAATCGGAACCGAACCGGGTGTGCAGGTCCGGCGTGCGCTCGATGTTTTCCAGCGCGAACGTGTACCGGCGAGTATAGACGCCTCGCCATGATGGCTTGAAGTTGAAGATGGGAACGCTGCCAACCGCGTCGTCATCCTTGCCGAGGATCGCCGATGACAAATCCTGTCCCTGCCAGTTTGACGGGATATCAAGCTCCATCAGGCCGAGCATCGTTGGCGCCATGTCGAGCATTCCGATCAACAACCTGCGATCGTTTTCAAAACAGTTGTTGTGCAGCGGATGTCTACCGGAAAGCAGCATAGACCGACACGGCGTACACACCGGGCAGTTTGCCACAGCATGCTCGAAACGCACCCCTTGCTCGGCAAACGCATCGAGGTTTGGTGTTTTGAGTTGTGGATTTCCCGCGCAACCCAGCATGTCGAAAGACTGCTGGTCTGAAAATGCAAAGATGAGGTTTGGTTGTTTTGCTTTCATCCGGCTCTCTTGTCCAAAGGTCGAGTTGAGCAACAGGCCGCAGAACCCGGCGAGCTTGCCGGCGGATGTTATGCGCCGGTTCGTTCGAACGTTTTGTTAGCTACTCGCAAATCAGCGCGTGCCGGGCTTTGATTCTATCAAAAAACAACCTTACCTATCAAATCCCGGCCGGCCTGAAACATTCCTCAAGCATCTTCTGCAGCACTGCATTTCAGGCCGTAACAAAATGTTTCATCAAGGAACGCATCGATATTTTCGAGCGGGGTGGAGCCTGTGATTCCGTTGCCCGCCGCCACGACACATCCGCCTTCACCAGGCCTGTTGAAAGTATCGATAAGCTCCCTGACATGGACTCTTACTCCCTTTGGAGTTTCTTCCTGAAGGATATGCTGCACGTCGACACCGGCCCAAGCAGTCATTTTACCGCGGATAATCGCGGCTGTGCTTTGCCAATCCATTGCGCCGTATTGTAGTGGGTGAAGACAGTCAACGCCGGCTTCTATCAGATCGGAAAGTATATCGGTCAGGTTTCCACACGAATGCATCCAGTAGTGCATGCCGCGACTATGACACGCCTCAGCCACTTTAACGTGGAGGGGTTTGAGAAATTCCCTGAAAGATGCGGGACTCATCATAAGACCCGTCTGGTGACCGAGGTCATTGCTGGTAACAAAAGCATCCGCTCCGGCGTCTGCCGCACCGTTTACAAACTCCAGCACGATTCCCAAAAGGGCGTCACACAATCTGTGCAGTTCTTTTTTATGGATGTGGAAATCCATCAAAAGGTTTTGCATGCCGCGCAGGCTCCATAGCCTTTCGTAAAAATTATTGAACGCTTTCGCCGCCACGTAACGACCCCCGGCTCGCTCTGCTGCTTTCCTGACAGCATCGTATATTGCCGGATCATCTGCTTCAGGAAAGTTTGCAAGGAATTCGTCCAGGTGGTCAAAAGATTCCAGAACCACCGATCCGCTGTCCTTCCCGCGCTTTTCATTGTCCCGGGCGTCCCTGCGAGGATGCCCGGGCCATGCCCAGCAGTAATCGGGAGAAAACCCTTCTGGGGCGGACAGACCACCGGGCTGACGGATGTTTCCTTCGACTATGTCGTCCGGATAACGATTGAAGATTTCACGAACTGCGTCTTCTCCATGATAATCGTTAAGGCCTTCTCCAGCCCACTTATGCATGTAAACCGGTGGCCTGATCACCCATGTTCCATCAACCGCACTGACAACATCTTCTTTTTTTAATGGCTTATACATTTTCTTGAAAGATAAAATCCTATGTTAACACCGTAAGACATGAGAAAATTGGAGATTTGTATATATTCAGTGATCGTAAGTATTCAGTGAACCACCTGCCTGCAGCAGGCAGGCGTTGGCCACTGATATTAAGATACTAAAATTTGACCTTTCAATCAAGTATATATTCTATCAAATCTACCCCCCCCCGTCCCCCCCGTCAAATGAATAGCCAAAAAATCTTTTTCCAGGCCATATTCCACTCCTTTCTCGTTTTCCTATGATGCCACAAGAGGCTCTCTAATGCCAGTATATAGGT
>PWZK01000045.1 GCA_003567495.1 Candidatus Brocadiaceae bacterium | reverse complement strand
GATTCCAGAACGGTATAGCTGAATTCATTGCAGTTTTCTTCAATAACCTCTGCCAGAAGTTTTTCGGTTTCACGGCTGCCGTTTCCGTTCCCGAGAGAGGCTACTGACAGATTGTGCTCACTTATCATTTTTGTTATAGTGGCTTTAGCGGGCTCCCACTCGTTTTTCGGTGTGTGCGGATGAACTGTTTTACACTCAAGAACCGTCCCGTTCTCATCCAGAGCAGCAAGTTTGCAGCCGGTTCTGAACCCGGGATCCACGCCAAGCACACGGGTTCCATTTTCAACAGGCTGCATAAGCAGTTTTGAACGAATATTTCTTCTGACAATGTCAAGTGCGTGGTTTTCGGCTTCCTGACGCAGACATCTTTCTTTTTCCTTGCCAAGCACCGGCGCCAGTGTATGTGATATGCTTTTTCTTATGCTCCAGTACAGCAGCTGGGGCCCGGTAAGGTTTACCAGCTGTTCGCCGTCCGGCATAGACTGTTGCTGATGAAAAACCGCATCGATTTCAAAGAATTCCTCTTCTCCTCCCTCCAGATACAGCTCTGCGGCCTCCAGATACATGACTTCTATCGGCGCCTCTACATTGTATTCCAGCGCGTTGAGTTGCTTGCCGCGCATAAGACACAACATCTGATAGGGGTGGACTTTTGAAAGATCGACTGCGAAGTTGTCGTATTCGCTAAACTCTCTGTAGATATCCTTATCCCATTTTCCCTTCTTTTTTGCTAAAAGGCGTCCGTTTTTGCAAAGAATTTTCCTCTGCAGGTCGCGGTGCGATTTTTCTTCGGCCATCCAGTCGTTGATAATATGAAAGACACCTTCCAAAACATCGGACGGTGTTTGGACGCCGGCATCAGGGTTTACATAATCCTTTACACCTTCCGCGAGGTTCTCGTGGTCAAGTTTGTGTTCTATTATAAGCCGGGCCGGCTCGGCAAGCCCCCGGGACTGCGCCAGCCTTGAAAGAGACCTTTTTTTCGGCCTGTAGGGCACGTAATAATCAAACAATTCGGTAATGTTTGGCGCTGATTTGATCTGCCGGGCCAGCTCCTCGTTTTTAACGCCGTTTTCTTCCAGCTTTTTGAGAATTTTTTCCCGCTCTTTCTCCAGAGAATGCTGCGCGTGCAGAGAACGGCGAAGTGCCGCAATGTCACCGGCTGACAGATTGCCGGCCAGATCCCTGCGGTAAAGAAGAATATAGGGTGTGCTGTAGTCCTGCTCAAACAGGCGGAATAGTTCTCGGACCTGTTCGGGATTCAAACGATATTTCTCTGCAAGGCTTTTAATATTACTGTCTGACATTTTTTGGGTACAAAAACTGTAATAGGTTGACGTTGCTGACTGAACAATCGGGGATGAACATGTGTGATTTTCGGAAGGTATTTCCCTGCCTTTTTCTCTTAGAATAACCCGGGGTTCTTTTTAGCAAGTATTCAGCGAACCACGCTACAAAGTCAACCTTGTAGTAATCCAGCGCGGTTCACCGGGGACTTATCCCGGATAAAGACGCATTTCACTGAATATTTATCTTATTGTGCTATTATATGCTTTTTAAAATTGCAAGTCAAATGATACCCCGAAAAATTTTAGGGATGTCCCAGGTAGATGCTGACCCCCAAGCGGCAGTCGCCTCGTTTCCGCTGCGGGCCCTGGGGTGCGTGAGCCCCAAGCGATGGGAGGGGCTGAAGAAGATAAAAAAGGAATTTGCGCCCGCAGGACGCGGGAAACGGAGAGGGCCTCCGGATAATTTGCGCCCTGGTACGCGCGAAAAACGTTACAGCGCAAATTCCTCAGGAGACAACCGGTTTGACTTGCGCCTTGCAATCGTGTAAAGTAAATAGGCGCTTAATAAGCTGACAGTAACAACAAATCGTTGGTTTATGAAATAGGGGGCCGATATGACGCTATTAAATGTTACTGAACCGGCAGGCAGGCTGTGGGAACTCCTCGGGTCGGTTCCCGCCTTTTTGATAGGGGTGGGCGCCGTAGTTTTAGTTGTGGTCATTTTCTTTTACATTTTGCGTAAGTTTTTATTATCCGGACGCAGGCGCCAGAGTTCAGGAGACGTTACGTCTATCGACACATCAAAACTGTTCGGTATGGGGCCGCCTGCTGAAGATGGGCCGGTGCTTGAGTTCTACAACGTGCCGGTTCGCCTGGCGGCCATTGTGCTGGCGCCGGCCGGGCGCGTGCATCAGTTGCCACCGGTTGATCGGATTGGCGAAATCTGCGATGCCGTATTGCCCGGGCTGTCCGCGGTGTTTTGGGCACACCAAAGTCCGGCATACTTCTGGCCGCCCCAGGTGAGCGCCAGGGGATTTGCTAACAGATTTCTTCTTGAATGTCGCCTGCCCGATGACGGCGGTAAAGACACCCCATGGTGTGCCGTAGCCGGACCTTTCAGGCTGAATGGACGACGGTTTCTTGCCGGGCTAGTTATGCGCACTTCAGATGCGACAAGCCACGGCAGTGAAGTGCTTGAGGATCCCGGGGATTGGCTTGCGCGTTTTCGCATAAAAGCTTCTTCGTGTTCTCTACTAAAGAACTGATCGGGTCATGGGTTTTGGTGCCGGTTAATTCTCCTCCGGCCCTGTGCCGGTGGGAAGACGATTAACCACTATGCACGAATGCTCGTAACACCAGCTCTCCATCGGCCCCGTGCCGATGGAAGCAGCGGACTAATCGCAGTGGTGGGAGCGAGAAACGATTTTGGTTGGTCGCTTCAAAATCAGTCCGTGGCTTCCACCGGCGCAGGGCCGGTGGAGGGCGGTTGTTGGGCGTGACGCACGTAGTGGCCGGTCATGGGCTCAGCCGACGCAGGGTCGGTTGGGGCCGAAACCTAACAACTTATGAATGAAGGTTTGCGATTAAAAAACCCTTTGACAAATGACACTTTGTGAAAGAAAAACCGGCGGTGACATTCTTTGCATTCGGCTCAGTGCGCTTGGGGACCTGGTACATAGCATGAACGCCCTTACATTGCTGCGCCGCAGTCGTCCCGCGGCGCATATCACCTGGGTCGCCGAGAGCGAGGCCGCTGATCTTCTCGAGGAGCACCCTTATATTGACGAGTTAATAACCATACCAAGGGTGGATTGGGGCCGGGCGTTGAAAGATCCGTGGAGGTGGGCGGAAGTATGGCCGGAAATAGCCGAGCTCGCTTTTGGTCTGCGAAGGCGGAAATTTGACATAAGTATTGACTTTCAGAGCGGATTGAAAAGTTCATGGCTCGTTGCTTCCGCAAAAGCGCCGCTTCGAATCGGCTTTGCGCCGCCGGTATCACGGGAATTTAACAACCTGTTTCAGAACAGTATGGTAACCGTACCGGGCCGTGATTGTCATCGTATCGAGCGCTACCTTGCGCTTCTCTCGCCGCTGGGCATCCCGGCCGAATACGCACCACCGGTCCTGCCCTGCGCCCCTCAGCACGGAGAAGTGGCAGAAAGCATATGCAAAGGACTGCGCCGTCCGCTGATTGTCATGCATCCCGGAGCGAGTAATTTCGCGGAATTCAAAAGGTGGCTTCCGGAACGCTACGGCGAACTGGCACTCAGATTAACCGAAGATTTCGGGGCGTCAGTGCTGGTAACCTTCGGACCCGGGGAAGAGGCTTTGGCCCATCGGGTGGTGGCGGCCAGCCGCCACGAAGCAAGCCTTGTTCCGCGTTTATCCCACTTGCAACAACTGACCGGGTTGCTTGGCGAAGTGGACCTTTTCATCGGCAGCGATACCGGTCCTATGCACATCGCCGCGGCGTTGGGCACTCCCGTAGTGGCGCTTTTCGGTCCCAAGAACCCCACCGGCACGGGGCCCTTTAGCTGCCCGGCACAGGTGGTAACAGCAAATGCGTCGTGCAGCCCCTGTACCAGACGCGAATGCCCCGATCCGGTTTGCATGACTCGGATAAGCGTCAGCCAGGTGCAGAGGGCCGCAAGCCGCTTGCTGCATGGCTCACCCCAACCCTGCAGATCCCTTGTGTTCAGCCTTAAAAAGCCTTTTTTTTGTGACTTCCGGCTTGGCAACCTGAGTGGAAAAACACATTCATCATTCAGCCGGCCGGATTTCTACCGATTCCTTTCAGCAACCATGGAAAAAGGAATGGACGAAAACAAAATTTTTCTGCCTATGCCGGCAAAAGCAAAAAGTGGCTGTTTTGCAGACCAAAGGGTTATCCATGAACCGGGGGGGCACTTCAATTTTATATATGCGCGTCTTAACCGCATGTCGGGAGACCGTTCACAACTGCGGCGCCGTCTGCGGCGAGGTGTTTCATTTAAGCAATATTGGAGGGCGGCCCTGCAGCTGTACGAAAGCAATATAGACTGTGTTATGCCGATATGCCGGCTGGAACGCAGCGGTTTCTCGCGCTGCGATGAGGTCTTGCTTTTCGATGCGGTTCCGGAAATAAGTGTCGGGCGGCTCTCCGGGATCAAAAACGGCCGGGAGCCGGAGATGCTAAAAAAAATAGCGGGCATGCTCTGTCACTTCCACCGGGAAGGTTTTCATCACAGCCGGCTTTATCTGAATGATATCACGTTCCTTGACCGGGACACCCCGACAATCACATCTCTGGAAAACATATGGCGCCTGAAACTGCCCCCCATTTTAAGCGATATATCCCATGGCAGGCAACTGCGTAACATTTACAGGGAGCTTAAAAACATCTATACGCCCTCGGAATTTGTCAGTTTCTTCTTAAAAACATACTGCAAGGGGCGTAAGCACTTTAAAACGCGCAACAGACTGCTGGCGCACTGCATACACCCTGAACTGAGCCGGTTTGAATTATGAGATTGTTTCAATGAGGAATGAATCATGCCCGCTGGTGAAATAACGATGGTAAAAGTAATGTGTGCGAGCAAGGCTGAAGCCCTGAAAATAGCCGGAGCACTTCTGGAGGCCGAGCTTGTGGCCTGTGCAAATGTCGTTGGTCCCGCAGATTCTGTGTTTCGTTGGCAAGGGAAAGTAGAAACCGAAACGGAGTTTATGATGCTTTTGAAAACCCGGAGTAGAAATATCCCTCGGATAATTTCGACCGTTACGCAGCTGCATTCGTATGAGTTGCCGGAAGTCAGCGCAATACCGATCACGGGCGGCTCCGAGCGTTTCCTGAGCTGGGTTGCCGAGGAGACCTGAAGTCAGCTTATTTCACGCTTTCCCGGTGGGGCCTGCCTGGGTGTACGTGCCTGTCTGCCTGATTGGCAGGAAGACAGGCAGGCGCCCCGTTTTCGAGGCTTAGATTTCTAAAGGAGTGAAAATGGCTGGAACTGAAACAAAGGAAAACAAAGGCGATATCGAAAGGCTGTGTTCGAGCCTGAGCACCGTCCTTGATGAATTGGAAGATCAATGGATGCCGACCGGAAAAGATGCCGAATTTCAGCGCCAACTCCGGCAACTCACAGATGAGCTACGGGCACTGGAGAAAGTGCTGTCCGGGTTGGTTGTAGATTAAATCGGGTTAAATCGGGGTCGGACCGAGCTAAATCTTGCAATTTCAGATGGTTGAGTAGAAAAAGCTCCCTGTTTTTGGCCTTAACCCGACTTTCCGGGTTGTCGAAAAAGAAACTTCGCAACCCTCTTCCTGATAGTAGGTTATCCGCAGTGCCTGTGTATTACCCCCAGGCTGTTATTTGGCCGATATCCAGGGCTTTCGCAAGTTTCAACTGACGCCGCGACATCCGGCTGTGTGTCAACCGGTTGTCTCCCCCTTTCTTTTTTACTTTTACTTTCGTTTTTATAATCTCATCAAGGTATTGTCCGGACAGTATTTTCCGCACCTTAGCGCGCACCGATCCCACCGTCGGACGTTTACCCCGCCCTCCTTCGGTTGCCCGTAAGTCCTCAGTGAACCACGTCTCATTTTGCTTGTACGGGCACTTAAACCGCCGTTTGCCGTTGCCGGGAACGCGGGCGTCCCCGCCCGCCTGCCTGCGCCGCAGCGCGGCAGGCAGGCATGCCG
>PWZK01000094.1 GCA_003567495.1 Candidatus Brocadiaceae bacterium | reverse complement strand
GTCACTGGGGGCCTCAGAGCGTTCCCATGTTCGGGGATTGGTACGCGCGCGGCATGTATATGCAGGGCACCGAGCAGTATCTCTACCATATTCGACACTACGGGCATCCGTCCCGGTTCGGCTACAAGGACATATGTAAACTCTGGAAGGCGGAAAAATTTGATCCTGACGAGCTGATGAAACTGTATAAAAAAGCGGGCGCACGTTATTTCGTGGGCCAGGCGATGCATCACGACCATTTTTTTAATTTTCCGTCGAAACACAACCGGTTTAATTCGGTCAAGGTCGGGCCGAAGAAGGATATCTGCGGGCTGTGGAAGGCCGCGGCGGAGCGTGAGGGCCTGCCGTTTGGTCTGACCGAACACATGGGGACCAGTTTCTCATGGTGGCGCGTTAACAAGTGGTCGGATACTTACGGCCCCTATGCGGGGGTGCCTTACGATGGCAACGACCCGGAATACCGGGACTTTTATTTCGACAACTACGAGCACGTAAGCGATGACCGGGATCCTCTGAGGAGTAAAAGACCCTGGTATACATCAAACAAAAAATTTCATGATTACTGGCTGGCTGTCATGAAAGAGGTGATCGGTCTTTACGGGCCGGATCTGCTTTACTCCGACGGAGCATTGCCGTTTGGCGAGAACGGCAATTCTACGCCCGGAGCGAGCGAATTTAAAAACGGGCTTGATGTAGTCTCATACCTCTACAACACATCGATAGAAAAACACGGAGAAAACCGGGCCGTTTACAACCAGAAAGACCGTCGCCCTGAGATATATCGCGTAGGAGTTCTCGACATCGAAAAAAGCCAGCTGCCCGGTATCAATCCCGATCCGTGGCAGACCGATACATGCATAGGCGGCTGGTTTTATGACGTGCGCAGGCCGTTTAAAAAACCTGACCATATCATAGAGATGTTGATAGATATAGTTTCCAAAAACGGGACTATGCTTCTCAATATTCTGCAAAGGCCGGACGGGTCTATTGACGAGGAGACGGTCTGGATCCTACAGGAGCTTGCCGGCTGGTTTGCGGCGTGTGGAGGAGGAATTTACGGCACGCGCCCGTGGCGCGAGTTCGGGGAAGGCGACAGCCGGGTGGAGATCGACGGCTTTAAAGAAGAAAAAGTCGCCTGGAACAGCTCCGATATCCGTTATGCGACCAAAGACGGCACGCTATATGCATTCCTTCTGAAGGCCCCCGAAAACCGGGTAGTCGTGCTTAAGAGCCTTACGGAAGCGGAAAAAGTGGCCTCGGTCAGGATACTGGGTGGCGGCGAGTGTGAGTTTAGCCAGAATTTTGGCACCTTGACCGTCAAACTCCCGGAGCGGCTCCCGACGAAATACACCAACTGCCTGGCGGTGGAACTGGCGGATTCCTCAGAAACATGCTGATTGTCAAGCCGTTATATTAACTCCTGTAGTTGGTTTATGAAATATGCGGGCCGGTTGGTTTTCTATGGCCGCAGAAACCCAAAACCCATGAGTAAAAAATACAAATCATGGTTCCGGTGTTTTGACGGATGTGGCGAGCGTTACGGGCTGGGCGAGATCATCTATCGCTGTCGCAGGTGTGAGAGCTTGCTTGAAGTATGTCACGATTTTGACGCCCTGGCTGAAACGAGCCCCGGCGAATGGAAGTCAAAATTTTCCAGTCGCAGGCAGGTTGTTTCCGGGCCTTTAGCCGGCGGCGTGTGGGCAAAGAAGGAGTGGGTATGCCCGGAGGTTGAAGATAAAAATATCGTTTCGCTCGGTGAGGGTTATACGCCGCTGCTGAAGCTGGATGGTTTTTTCAAGACCCCCGAATTAAACAACGTCTACGTTAAATTGTGCGGCAGTTCGCATACGGGCTCGTTCAAAGACCTGGGGCTAACGGTTCTTGTCAGCATGGTTCGACAGATGCGTTCGCATGGAGTTGAAATTCCTGCGGTTGCCTGCGCTTCAACCGGCGACACATCGGCCGCTCTTGCGGCCTACTGCGCCCGGGCCGGGCTGCCGTGTATAGTTTTCCTGCCCGAAGGCAAAATTACCCCCTCTCAGCTCATACAACCTGTTTCCAACGGAGCGATCACGCTTGCGATAGATACCGATTTTGACGGCTGCATGGAACTGGTGCAGCAGGTAACCTCAGAGGAGAATATCGATCTGGCCAATTCCATGAACAGCCTGAGGATTGAGGGGCAGAAAACTGTAGCTATCGAGATAGCCGAGCAGCTGAACTGGCAGGTTCCGGATTGGGTTGTTATCCCGGGCGGCAACCTCGGCAATGTCAGCGCGCTCGGGCTGGGATTCAGGATGATGCACAGGCTGGGATTGATTGACCGCCTGCCAAGGATATGCTGTGCGCAGAGCAAGCGGGCCAATCCACTCTACAGAAGTTACATAAGCAGTTTTAATAAATTTGAACCGATAGAGGCCGAAAAGACACTTGCCAGCGCCATACAGATAGGTAATCCCGTCAGTATCCGAAAGGCGATAGATACGCTGAAAGATTTCAATGGAATTGTCGAACAGGCCGGGGAACAGCAGATAATGGATGCATGTGCCGCCGCCGACAGGGCGGGCTTGTTTTCATGCCCGCATACGGGCGTTGCACTCGCAGCGCTGAAAAAACTCATCGGCCGGGGTCTTGTTGCGCCCGATCACCGCGTTGTTGTGATTTCAACCGCACATGGGCTGAAATTCCCGCAATTCAAAATTGACTACCACTGGGGCGAGGCCGGAGAACTTGACAATCCCGATGCCAATCCTCCTGAAAAGGTCGAAAATTCGCTTGAAGCGGTCAGGTCTGCGATATACCGACGGCTGGACTAAAACGCAGATTATTGACCGGTCGTATCCAGCGAATTTGCTTCTCCGATTTTTTGTTTGAAAAAACGGCGTTAATTCCTTATACTCGAAAGTAGAGATACTATTGCACACTGAGGAAAAGATGGGCGGGGTATATAGGCACTTAATGTCGCAACATCGACAAAGAATTGTCGATGTGCGAAAAAGTGAGAAGCCGTTTGCCGTATGTCGTTTGTCGTTGACGTTTTATTAATTCTTTTCAAGTTCGTTTTTGAAAAGAATTAGGACCTATATGCTGAAAAAAATCCGCTAAAAACACGGATAGGGGGCGCAGGATCATGGCTGAGTGCAACATGCCGATCAGTCGCCGGAAGATGTTAAAGAATTTTCTTATCACCGGAGGTGCGCTTTTTATGACGCCGGGTTGCGGGGTGGGCGGTGACGACAGTTTGCCTGCAGCCGGGGAGTCGTGGACGCCGGCTTACTTGCGCCTGGAAGAGGAGGGGCGCCTTGCCCGGCGCGTTGAAAAGGCGCCGGAAATGCTGGGAAATTGCATGATATGCCCGCAGCGTTGCGGGGTGAACCGACAGGCGGGCAAGCTCGGCTTCTGTCGGGCGCCTGCTCGGCCGGTGGTTTTCAGTCATCAGCCTCATTACGGAGAGGAGCTTCCTCTTGTCGGTTCCAGAGGGTCTGGAACTATATTCTTTTCACACTGCAACTTGCGATGTGTTTTCTGTCAGAACTATCCGATAGCACACGAAGGACGCGGACGCGAAGAAGCGCAGGAAGACCTGGCCGAACGAATGCTTTCCCTTCAAAGGCGCGGCTGTCACAACATCAATCTCGTCACGCCCACTCATATGATGCCCGCGATACTGGGGGCGGTGCAGATAGCATGTCGCCGTGGGCTGCGACTTCCGCTCGTTTACAACACCGGCGGCTACGAGCGGAAGGAGGTAATCGAACTGCTCGACGGCATAGTCGATATATACATGCCGGACGTTAAGTTTATGGACGGTGAGGAAGCAAAACGTTACACGGGGGGTGCGGCCGACTATCCGGAATATGCCAGGGAGGCGGTGCGCGAGATGCACCGTCAGGTCGGTGAGCTGCAGCTCGACGAGAACGGCAAGGCTTATCGCGGGCTCATGCTGCGACACCTCGTAATGCCAAATCGGGTGTCCGGCGCCAGAGAATTCGTCGAATGGGTAGCCGATGCGCTGTCTGTGGATACTTACGTGAACATCATGTCGCAATACAGGGTGGAGCATGAAGCTTACGAATACGAGCGAATCGCACGCTCGATCACTACGGAGGAGTTTCTGGAAGCGATTGAATGGGCCAAACAGGCCGGATTAACGAATCTTGACAGGCGCTCGCTCTCCCAGCGGGATATATTTGAAAGGAGACGATAACCCGTGTTATCCTAATTCTTTTTCAAGACTTCGCTTGAAAAAGAATTAATAAAACGACAACTACAACGGCTACGGCTAAACGGCAAAACGACATCATTTTTTAGTACATCGACAATTTGTTGTCGATGTTGCGATACTAAGCGCCTATACCCATATCCCGGGTATTTCATATCCGCAGCTTCTGCAGCGCCCACCGTCCATTTTTGGCTCGTCTATCATAAATCCTACGCGATGGATAAGTTCCTTACCGCATCCGGGACAGAAGGTATGCTGGGCCTGGTGGCCCGTAACTTTTCCGATATAGACGTATTTAAGTCCGGTCGCCCGTGCGATCTCGTGCGCATCCTGAAGCGTGGAGACCGGAGTGGGGGGGAGGTTGCGCAGCTTGTGCAGCGGGTAGAAACGGTTAAAATGCACGGGGGTGTCGGCGCCCATTTCATTATTTATCCATTCGCACATCTTCCCTATGTCGTTTTCATCGTCGTTGAGTGTAGGGATTATCAGATTGGTAATCTCCACGTGTATCCCGGCCTTCCGAAGGTGTTTGAGCGTATTTAGAACGGGTTTTAATTCGCCGCCGACTATTTTTTTGTAGAATACTTCATTGAATGCCTTCAGGTCGATGTTGACGCCGTCGATAACCTCGCAGAGTTCGTCCAGCGGCCGCTTTCGGATATATCCGTTCGAGTGCATCAGTGCGAGCAGCCCCGTTTCCTTCGCCGCTTTTGCCGTATCCAGCATATACTCGAAACATATCACTGGTTCGCCGTATGAGAAGGATATCGATCTCACTTCACTTTCGATCGACTGCTCTACAATCTTTTCCGGCGGCATATCGTATGCGTATACGTCGTCGGGCGCTACCAGTGCCATATCCCAGACTTCGCAGAACTTGCATGTAACGTTACATCCTGCGGTCGCTACCGATAGCGAGCGGGAAGCCGGCAATATGTGGTAGAAGGGTTTGCGCTCTATGGGGTCTATCTGCACGATGGCCGGGTTGCCGTAAACCAGGGTATATCCTTTCCCGGCCAGGTTGCCGCGCACTCTGCAAAAACCTCTTTTCCCGGCGCTTATGCGGCATGCACGCGGGCAGAGCTCACAGCGCAGTGTTTTACCCTCGAGCGGGCTGAAATAGGGCGATCTTTCGGGGCCGAGCAATCCCCTGCGGCCTGCTTGCGCTGCGGCGTTGCGTGCAGCGTCCGTAAGACAGACCGCACCGGCCGCCATGCAGGCGCAGCCCGCACAGCTTTTTAGAAAAGACCGGCGGGAAATGTCTTCTGTTGGTTGCATGGTTTTCCCCGCTTCCATGACGCCTGTTTGTTGGCTTTTCTGCAGCCTGCCCCGCTTATTTCATAACCCAATGACAGGTATTAATTGTCGATGTTTATTTCCCCAAAGGGGATTTTTATTTACAGCCCCGGGTTGGGGCGGCGGTCGTTTGCCGGCCCTACCCGGGAAAACTTGTGCGCAACACAACTTCCCTAAAAGGGATGTTTAAGCGGAAAACGGAATTCAGACGTTTAATATCTCTTTCAGGGAAAGTCATCCCGTATATATTCAGCAAACGTATATATTCAGTGAACCCCCTGCCTGCCGCGGCGAGCACGGCGCAGGCAGGCGTTGGTCACTGAACACGCGATTATAAACGATGTAAAAACCCACGTCAAACTTACAAACCCAATTTTAACACAATGCCCCCCCTGTCAAATGAACGGTCCGCAACACCTTTTTTTCTGGTTGTTTTTCTCCCGTTC
>PWZK01000104.1 GCA_003567495.1 Candidatus Brocadiaceae bacterium | reverse complement strand
GGATATGGTCATTATGGGCACCGGGGTGAAGCCGAATATAAAACTCGCCGAAGAAGCGGGCCTTGAGATAGGCACGGCGGGGGGGATAAAAACTGACCTGCATATGCGCACGTCGGACCCCGATATATACGCTGCAGGCGATTGTGTGGAAAGCAACTGCCTGATTACCGGCGAGCCTGTGTACCAGCCGCTGGGCTCAACCGCCAACAAACAGGGACGCGTTGCAGCAGAAAATATCTGCGGTGGCAAGCAGGTATTCCCTGGCATCGTAAGGACCTGTATATGTAAGGTTTTTGACTATACTGTTGCCCGTTCCGGTCTGACCGAGGCGCAGGCAAATGCGGCGGGTTTTGAGACCGTCGTATCCATAGCGCCCGGTGTCGATCGCTCGCATTTTATGCCCGGTGCTAAGATGATAATAATAAAATTGGTGGCCGATGCCGGGTCCGGACGCATTCTCGGCATACAGGCGGTCGGTCCGGGCGAAGTGGCAAAAAGAGTGGATGTGGCCGTAGCTGTGCTGACGGCCGGCATGACAGTGGGTCAGGTGTCTAACCTAGACCACTGCTACGCACCATCATACTCCGAGTCTCTGGATAACCTGCATGTGGCGGCCAATGTCATAAAGAACAAAATGGCCGGGCGGATGACGGGGATATCGCCCTCGAAAGTGAGAGAAAAACTCAATGCCGGCGAAAACATTACATTGCTGGACGTTCGCACACACGGGGAATTTGCGGGGGCACGGATTGATGGAAGCCGGCATATCCCCATAAGTGCGCTGAGAGGACGGATAGACGAGCTTCCGATGGATAGCGAGATAATCCTTTTTTCCAGGGTGTCATTGAGTGCCTACGAGGCCTCGATTATAATAAAGGCAAACGGATTTGAAAAGGTTAAAGTGATGGACGGCGGAATCACCATGTGGACCGCTACCGGGCCGGGATGAACGTTCTTTAATGAAAATCAGGTCACGCGGCAGATAGGCGCAAAAAGATTTAATTTAGACGGTGTAAGTGTTGTTGAAATAAGAATTAGGAATTAGAAATTAGGAATGAGGAATCAACGACAAACGGCAACGACAGAGAGTCGCGTAGCATCATTTGCCGTCAGGCCCGAAGGGCCGTCTGATTTAAAACTTTTTCAAACGACATGAAAAAGTTTTAGTATAACGGCAAATCCAAACGGCAACGGCTACGGAAATGCAAAAAAGTTGTCCATGTTACGATATTAGGCGCCTACCGAAGCAAGCGCTGGAAGCGCGATATGTTATAGCCTGTGGCGGAGTGAAGGCCCCGAACGGGGCCGAAGCGAAGTCACAGGGCAGAATGATGCGCGCAATAAAAGAGTCCTGAAGGGACGATATAGCCGTGGAGAGAAAGGTGTGCCGGTAGTCTGTTGATCATTATGTCGCCCCTGCAGGGCTACGCTGTCCGGGCTTCGGTTACCTATGGCTTCGCTTCGGTCCGTTGGACCTGCGCATCGCCATAGGCTTTAGCATGACGCGACGTTAGCGCTGGAAGATGTTGCGTGTTTTTTTGAACTTTGATATTATAATTTTGGATTTATTTGGAACTTGAGATTTTGAATTTGTAATTTTCTATGCGTATGCACAGTACCGCGCCGAAGGCGCCACTTTTTCAGAGCGGAGTCTCTGAAAATGCATAGTATCTTATTTCTAATTCCAGATTATGCCAAATGGCACCCCTACAACATATAGCGTAGGGTGACAGTTGGCATAATCATGAATAGTGCCTCTCTGGTCACCTGCGGGTGCCAGGTGGCACTATTCCTCATTCCTCATTCCAGATTCCAGATTCCGGCTTGTCCGGGTTAGGACCTATAACTTACGCGTTTAGAATCGCTTTCGATCCAAAAATAGTCGGGTAACTCACCTGGCAGAAGCACTTTAAGTCACGGGGCGTCATTATGAGCATACGGGTACTGCCCAAGATACTGGTCGATAAAATAGCCGCGGGAGAGGTGATCGAACGCCCAGCCTCGGTGGTTAAGGAGCTGGTTGAGAACTCCATCGACGCCGGCGCCGGACGTATCGAGGTGGAGCTTGAAAACGGCGGCGCCGGCCTTATAAGGGTTGTGGATGATGGCCGGGGCCTGGCCCCTTCCGACCTGGAGGCGGCTTTCTGCAGCCATGCCACCAGCAAGTTGGAAACAGAAGAAGACCTTTTTAATATAAAAACGATGGGGTTCAGGGGCGAGGCGCTCTCCAGTATTGCTTCTGTGGCACAAGCAAGAATGATCTCGCGCACTCCGGACGTTGACGGCGGCGCCGAGATAAGGGCCGAAGGCGGTTCCATAGGCAAGGTGAAAGCATGTGCCGCTTCGCCGGGCACGGTGGTGGAAGTGCGAAACCTCTTTTTCAACGTCCCTGTGCGTCGCAAGTTTCTTAAAACGCAGGCGACCGAAATGGCGCATATCACCGAAGCCGTCACGCGCCTTGCACTTGCGTATCCGGAAATCGCCTTTGTGCTGCGGCATAATTCCCGGCAGGTGGTCAATTTGCCGGAATCACAGGATACCCGGACCCGTCTGGGCGAGTTTTTCGGCTCTGAAATCGCAGATAATATAATCCCGGTGGCCGAGCGACGCCCCGAAATCGAAATAGAAGGATACCTGTTGCCACCCCACGTCGACAGGGCAAATACAACAATGCAGTACACGTTCGTAAACAAACGCTATATCAGGGAAAAAACGTTGATGCACGCCGCGGGCGAAGCATACCGCGGGCTTATGCAAAAAGGCCGGCGACCCGTGTGCTTTTTGTTTCTGACCGTCGATCCAAAAAATATCGATGTAAACGTTCACCCTTGCAAGACCGAGGTTAAGTTCAGGCAAAATAGAGAGATACACGACTCTGTGCTTGGTGCTATGCGGCTGTCTCTGCGCGAGGCCAAACTTACTCCGCATGTGCGGATTGAAGACGAGGTCGATCCCGACACCCTGCACAGAAACGAACGCGTCAGATCGGCGATAGCCGATTTTTTCAGCGGCGAAAAAGCCTCCCCCCATGGCGAGAGGGCTTTCAAAGACCGAGATGCCCCCTCCGGGCACCGGCCCGCCCCTGATGCCGTATATCCTGGGAATGAAGAGGGCCCGGTTTCCGGCCTTTCCGGCCATTTCAACGCCGCCCAGTTTCTTGACAGCTATATCGTGGAGGAATGCGAAGAGGGTATCCGGATAATAGACCAGCACGCGCTGCATGAAAAGGTTCTTTACGAAAAAATAAAGAAAGAGATCGGCCAAGGGCCGCTTCGAAGCCAGAAATTGCTTGTCCCCGAGCTGGTTGACCTGGCCCCCGCTGAGTTCTATGCAGTGATGGAGCTTAAAGAGGATCTGGCCGGATTCGGCATGGAGATAGACAGCTTTGGCGATGAAACGGTCATAGTCCGCTCTTTCCCCCAGATCCTGGGCCGTCTGGACGGCGTTGAGTTTTTCCGCGACCTGCTGGACGAAGCGAACGGCCCGGAAGGACTGAGGCAGGTGGACGGCCGCGTGGATAAGCTGCTGATAGTCATGGCCTGCAGGGGCGCCGTCAAGGCGGGGCTTCGTCTCGACAGAGATTTGATGCGGGATTTGCTTGAAAAAAGGCATACGCTGGATCAACCCGATACCTGCCCACACGGAAGACCCGTTTCAATATTGCTCACTTCAAGTCAGCTTGAAAAACAGTTCGGGCGCTGAGAGTTTGACCCGGGACGGAATTTGGAATATAATGGTGGGTAAGTGAGTAGTAAGTCCTCAGTGAACCACGTCGGATTGGGAACTGTACAACAACTATACAAGAATTATCGAAATCGGGATCGCTATCGGGATCGGGATCGAATAAAATGAACAAAGACGCGCGCAAAATTGCGGCCCGGCTTGTGAAGATGCAAAAACGCCTGCGGTCGGACATGCTCGGGGAGCTGACGGAATACTCCGACGATATAGAATCGGTTTTCGATCCTCATTCCTATTCCCACCTGGGCGAGGAGATTCGTGACAAATATCTCACTAACCTGCAGATGATACAGGGCATACTTCAGGAGCTTGCCCACTTCAATCAGGGCGAGAGCCGCAGGCCGCCGGTGAAAGTGCTGAGCCTCAGGGCCGCAAGCAGCGATAAGCTGGTAAAGCTGGTAAACGCTACGCTGGCGAGGCTTGCCGGCACAAGGGTAATGGATATCGAGTTCGTGCAGAACAACGAAAACGAAAACTGGGTTGCCCTGATCACCTACATGACAAACCCCTTCAACGAAGAACAGGACGAGACGGCCGCCCTTATGTAAAGCTGCAGCCACAGATATGACGTCAAAGAATACAGCGACCTGGATGCTTATCCTGCACTGCCACCTGCCTTACGTAAGGCACCCCGAACACGAGGAATTCCTCGAGGAAAACTGGCTGTTCGAAGCCGTTACCGAAACCTACCTGCCCGTAATCGAAGCCTTCAACAGGCTGGCGGCGAAAGGTGTAGATTTCAAAGTCACAGTTTCGCTGAGCCCGACGCTGTGCGAGATGCTTTCCGATGAGCTGCTGCAGAAAAGATGTGCGCGTTACGTGGAAAAAAGGGTGCAATTGTGCGAAAAAGAGGTTAAGCGGCTCGGAGGAACGGAATTCGAGCATGCAGCCCGACTGTATTACAACCGGTTTCAACACCTTCAAAAAAACTACGGGAAAGATGCCTGCAGTGCCGTGCCGGCGGGGTTGAAGCAGCTGAGCGGAAGCGGACACGTGGAGCTGATAACTTCCGCGGCAACGCATGCTATTCTGCCGCTGTGCCAGAACTCCTTATCGGCTTCGGCTCAGATAGAACAGGGGTGCAGATGTTTTGAAAAACATTTCGGCCGCAGGCCCGAAGGCCTGTGGATGCCCGAATGCGCCTATTCGGAAGAGATATCCCCCCTCCTGCGCAATGCAGGCATACGCTACAGCTTCCTGGAAAGCCACGGCGCCCTGCTCGCCGACCCGCCGCCGGCCGCAGGCGTTTTTGCCCCGATATCAACTCCCGAAGGGATAGCGATGTTCGCACGCGACCCGTGCTCATCAAAACAGGTGTGGAGCAGCGATGAAGGCTATCCCGGCGATCCAGTCTACAGAGAATTTTACCGGGATGCCGGTTTCGACGCCCCATATGAGTATATCAGACCTTTCCTTAATCCTCACGGCAAGCGCCATCAGCTCGGGCTTAAATACCACCGGATCACTGGCGATACCCCTGAAAAACTCCCATACGATCCTGTGGCGGCACAGGACAGGGCCCGGACGCATGCGCACCATTTTAACCGGCAACTCAAGAAACAGGTAGAAGAGCTCTCCGGCTATATGGAAACCGACCCGGTAATTGTCTCTCCATACGACGCCGAGCTGTTCGGGCACTGGTGGCTGGAGGGGCCTTTATTCCTTGAAACGGTTCTTGAACAAATGCATGCCACCGGATCCCCCGTGCGTGCCGGCAGCCCTTCGGACTGCCTTTCAAAAACAACGAATCTCCAGCAAAGCAGCCCCTCTACTTCTACGTGGGGCTATGAAGGACATTACGACATCTGGGTTAGCGAGGATAACGACTGGATACACAGGCACTTATATGTTGCAGAAAGGGAGATGGGGCATATAGCGGCACGCTACGGGAATGCGGGCGGGATAACGGGGCGTGCCGTCAGACAGTGCATCAGGGAACTTATGCTGGCTCAGTCGAGCGACTGGCCGTTTTTGATCAACGTCGGGTCGGCGACGCAGTATGCGAGGCAACGCATCAATACTCATCTCGGCAATTTCCTGCGACTTTCCGCGCAGCTTCGCAGCGACGAAGTGAATGTGGTCGAGCTGGCCGAGATGGAAAGGCGCCATAACATTTTCAGCGATATAAATGCCGATATCGCAGCCGGACCATGAACCGCCACAATTTTATGGAAGATAAAGAACAGAGTAAAACCTGGAATCTGGCGCTAGTTGCCACGCCGATAGGCAACCTTGAGGATATTACGCTCAGGGCGCTTCGCATATTGAAAG
>PWZK01000141.1 GCA_003567495.1 Candidatus Brocadiaceae bacterium | reverse complement strand
TTGGTATTTACGGCATTTTTCCCTCATTCCTCATTTCTCATTCCTCATTCCACATTATTTCACATTCCACATTCCTCATTCCAGATTCCGGCTTGTCCGGGTTAGGACCTATAAGTCCTATTATTCTTTTTTTGCAACGGGCCCATCAGCCGGCGATCGTACCATCGGGATACATAAATTCCGGCTGGATCATATTCAGCAGACCAAACCCCCGCTTATTGCCGGAAAAGCTTTTGCAGCTGTCTCAGATCGGTGATTACGGCGTCAGCGACGACGTTCTGGCCGTCCCTCCGGTCGTCGCGCAGCCGCAGAGAGCGCCTGTCACCGGCAAAAAGCACGGTTTTGAAGCCCAGCTCGTGCGCAGGCAGTATGTCGTTCAGCATGTCGTTTCCCACATAGAGCGCCTCCGGCGTCTCTATGTTATATTCGTCTTTGAGAGAAGCGGCTGCTTTCTCGTGCAGTGCAGGTGAGGGTTTGGCAATGCCGTGCTGCCAGGACCAGAAACACAGATTTTCGCTGAATCCGAGTCCTGGGATGTCGGTTTCAAAGAAAGCCTGAAAAAACAGAGGGGTAAAAAACTGTGCGTTGGATATTATCCCCAGCATTTTTCCGCATCGTGAAAGCGTCTCGATGGTATCGCGTGCATGAGGCATCGGCCACGCGGGGTTGGCCTCGCATTCATACTCCACCGCGAGCCGCCGGATAGTTTTTGTGTCGGGAATATTCGCAATAAGCCCGCGGTCGAGAAGCCCGGCCAGGACGTGTCTCCATATTGTGAGAATATCGACTTCGGGGCTCATAATCCCCCGCCTTCGCATATCGGAGTGATGCTGTTTAATATGATAAAACAGCAGTTCGGTCCCCTCTGCAACGGCGGAGCGGCTTTTGGTTTCGATGCCGCTTCGATACAGAGCCCTTTGCAGAGCACCGGTGCGGCTGGACTCTCGTGCGGTGCCTACGTCGCCGGACCCGGAAACCAGCAGCGTCCCGTAAACGTCAAAAAGCACCGCCCTGATCACCCCAGGCGCAGGCAGTTTAGTGGCCCGGCCCGTTTCGATCGGCTGGAGTGGCCTTGAACGGTCACGGATAACTTCAACAAGGCTGCTCGCCCCGGCGGCCGATATGTCTGGTTTGTCTGGATATTTGGCCATTTGTATATAGGTTTTTGAAAAAACCCTTTCACATTCTTTGAAAAATAATATCAGTGTACATCTGTGGTTCTCCTTCTTTCAATGACGATACGGGGTTCGCTGAGGATTTACAGCTATTGTAAACGAATTTATACAAACTTGCAAAAACGCCTTTTGCGGGGAGGTTGTGCCTTGAAAAGAGGTTTTTGCCGTCCATGTTGAACGAAACGTCTGGAAATGGTAGAATACCCGTCTTCACCGTGGAAACTAAAACAACTAAGGAAAACCTTTACAAGGAATCAGAATGGGCAAGGAACAGAACAGGACGAAACTGAAAAACCTCCGCAACATCGGGATTATGGCGCACATAGACGCCGGAAAAACTACCGTAGCAGAACGCATGCTGTATTATACCGGCAGAACCCACAGGATGGGCAGCACCGACGACGGAAACACCACCATGGACTGGATGGACCAGGAGCGTGAGCGGGGCATTACGATAGTTAGTGCAGCCACTTCAACGGATTGGCGTGGACATACTATTAACCTGATAGACACTCCGGGGCATGTTGACTTCACCGTAGAGGTGGAGCGTTCGCTGCGCGTCCTCGACGGCGTAGTGGCGCTTTTTTGCGGAGTGGGAGGCGTTGAACCACAGTCGGAGATCGTATGGCGCCAGGCGGAAAAATACGGTGTTCCTGCCATTGCGTTTATAAACAAAATGGACAGGGCCGGAGCTAATTTTGAGAGGGTGACTCAGGAGATATGGGAACGACTGGAAATTAAACCCGTTCCGGTAGTCATACCCATGTTTGATGGCGACGTTTTTACAGGTATAATAGATATTGTTGAAAGCAAGGCCGTTTATTACAACGATAAGGACCTGGGCGCCACGTTTCATGAAGAGGATGTTCCGGATGCTTATGAGGAAGAGTTCAAAAAAAGGCGCGAATATCTCCTGCACCTGGTCAGCGAATGGGACGAGGGTTTGTTTGAAAAATACTGCATGGATGAGCCACTGGAGCCTGGCGAGATCCGAAGGGCACTGCGCGCCGCCACCCTGTCAAAAGAGGTCATACCGGTTCTCTGCGGTTCAGCCCTTAAAAATAAGGGCGTTCAGAGACTGATGGATGCCGTCGTGGATTATCTGCCTTCCCCAGCCGACCTGCCGCCCGTGATCGGCGTCAAGAAAGAGAATGGAGAGGAAAAAGAGGTGGAAAGGGAACATACCGGCGAAGATCACCTGGCGGCGCTGGCTTTCAAAGTCGTTTCCGATCGTCATATGGGTAAGATGGTTTATGTCCGCGTGTATTCGGGCGAAATGAATGTGGGCACGTATATCTATAACTCTTCAAGAGATGCCCGGCAAAGGGTTGGCCGGCTAATGCGGATGCATGCTGACAGGCGTGAGAACCTTGAAGTGCTGAGATGCGGCGAGATCGGCGTTGCCGTGGGGCTCTCGGAAACCACCACCGGAGACACACTCTGCGCCGAAGAAGCCCCCCTGCACCTGGAAGCAATCGAGTTTCCGGCACCTGTGCTGTCGATAAGTGCCGCTCCGCAGTCCGCCGCCGAGAGGGACAAGCTTTTCGATGCGCTGGGCAAACTTGCCGACGAAGACCCCACATTTACAGTCGCCCACGACCGCGAAACGGGCGAAACCATAATAAGCGGCATGGGGGAGCTCCATCTGAATATAATCTGTGAGCGGCTGCGCCGTGATTTTTCGGTCGACCCGGCTATAGGCGAACCCAAGGTAGCATACAGGGAAACTATTACGAAGCCTGCTTCGGTAGATTATAAATATGTGAAGCAAACCGGCGGACGCGGCCAATATGCTCACGTGGAACTTAATATAGAGCCGCTCGAGCCTGGAGACGGGTTTGAGTTCATAGACTCAATCAGGGGCGGAAATATACCAAAAGAGTATATTCCGTCCGTTGAGAAAGGTATCATAGAAGCTATGGCCGATGGGATTTATGCCGATACGCCGGCCGTGGATCTGGCGGTGGATCTGGTTGACGGATCGTTTCACGAGGTGGATTCCTCTGAAAAGGCATTCCATGCCTGTGCAAAAGTAGCCTTTAAGAAAGCTTTTATGCAGGCATCACCGCAGCTGCTCGAGCCGGTTTGCGAGGTGCACATTATAACGCCGGAAGAATACAGCGGCAGCGTCACCGGCAGCATCTGCTCGCGCAGGGGACGGATAACAAATATCGAGCAGCGCGGGGAGCGTAACGTGCAGGCGATCTCCGGTATGGTCCCGCTCTCGGGCATGTTCGGATACGCCACCGAATTGCGCGGCATGACCGGCGGCAGGGGCTCTTTCGATATGCGTTTTGAACACTACGAGCCGGTGCCGCACGAGATCGCCGAAGAAATAGTGCGACGAAAAAGGGAAGAGAAATAGAACAATGATCCTGATAATTGACAATTACGATTCCTTCACCTACAACCTGGTGCAGCGTCTCGGTGAGCTCGGCGCCGATATCAGGGTTTATCGCAATGACCGGATAAGTGTGGAAGAAGCCGATCGCATGGGGCCGGGGCACATTATCATCTCGCCTGGTCCCTGCACGCCCAGAGAATCGGGCGTATCAAATGATATAATACGCCATTTCGCCGGCAAAACGCCCATACTCGGCGTCTGTCTGGGCCATCAGTGCATCGCACACGCGTTCGGGGCTGAAGTTGTTCGACACCGGCGGCTGATGCACGGCAAGACCAGCGCTATCTCGCACGACGGGCGGACGATATTCCGGGGCCTGGCCAATCCCTTCGAGGCTACCCGCTACCATTCGCTTGCGGTGCCGGAAGACTCGCTGCCGGATAGTTTTGAAGTAAGCGCCAGGGCTGAAAAAGACGAAATTATGGGCATAAGACACAAAGATTTTATGCTGGAAGGCGTGCAGTTTCACCCTGAATCATTCCTGACCGGTGAAGGTCCGAAATTGCTCAAAAATTTCCTCGACATGAAAACGGCGACAAACCCATATATTTCATAAAAATGCCGGAGGGTTAAAATGGGCACCGAAAAGAGCGATAATGGAAACGGAAACATGCAGCCAGACGGCGGGCGACACAGCTATGTAGCCGCCGAGTGTGAAGGGTGCGGGAGGCGTTTTAAACTCCGGAGGTGGCGAAAGGGCATTCAATGTCCAAAATGCCGCAAGGCCGATATTGCTCCGCTGCCGGCGGACGGCGGTGCGGTGGACTACTGCATCGCCGATAGAAGCAGCGGACACGCTCAGGCGGATATCCGTTTCGCACAATGGACAAAATGGGCCGGTCTGATCACGCCGCGACAGTACGATCAGGCCTTTGTCAATCAGAACCGAAGGCTTAAGGAAAATCCGCAGCCAATACATAAAATCATGATAGAGGAAGGGTGGATCACGGAGAAACAGGCCATCCGCCTGCTTGAATACCTGTGCAATGAGCGTCCGGACGCGGAGGACCGGTGGTTTGCCGATGCCGTAATAGATTCCGGTTCGGCCGGGAAAGAAGAGGTCGAAAAGGCGCTGCAATTGCAACGTAAAATTGCCAAAAAAGCCAATGAGACCCCCCCGCTTTGCCAGATAATGCTCGAAAAGCATGTCCTCGGCGAATCCAAAGTGGTGTCGTTGCTCAGAAGATTGCAAAATAAGGGCCAGGGCCCGCTAAGTACCGTCTGTGAAATAACGGGCAAAACGCCGCGCATAAAAAAACGCAAAAGAGCGGTACAAAGAACTGGCGGAGAAAGATATGCACTCAAACAAGTTGCGATTATAGCTTCTTTGTTTCTGCTGGCCGCCGGGGTATGGTACTGGCAGGGACGTGAAGCCCCCTATAGATTTCTTGCTCTATGCGACTCGTGCGGGGAGACGAGCCAGCTTAAATGGGAGCCCAATTTCCCCATAGAGTGCCCAAAATGCGGCGTCGAAGCCGCCTATCCCGCACGTATCTGCGAGAAAGGGCATCTTTTCCCGGCCCGGAATCCCTATCATCACCAACCATGCCCCGTATGCGGATCCTCCGACGTGCGCGTGCCGAAAGAAGATTTGCCCGGAAAAGGCGGTGGATAACCCCCATATTTCATAAACTGACGGCTACATTTATCGAATGGATACTATCATAAGGCTCGCTCAAAAAGGCGATATAGATGCACTGGAACTCGAGTGGATGGCGGCGGCCGAAGCTGCGGAGCCCGACTGGCCCGACATGCTGGCTACGGCGCGTATAATTTCAAAAAAACACGACTCCTCCCTGGCCCAATCGCTGGTAAGTTATCTGCTTTCGGCTATGCAGGACGCCTCGAAAAGCTATGAGGCCCTGAAAGCGGTCGAACAGGCATGCAGCTTCCTGCCCGAAAGCGAGGAGCTTCGCATGGAGTATGCGGATATATACCGCGCTGTTTACGGGGACAAATCGTGGTGCGAAGCGGCCCTTGCTACAACCGTGGAAAACCCCGCCATTGCGCTTGCCGATGCTTTGGAATCCCTGAAAAAAATTGAAAACATGCCGCCGGGAACCTATGTTCGTGAAGACCCCGGGGCCAGGATAGGCCGTGTGGAAGCTGTTGCAGGCGGAAAAGGACTTGAAGTCAGCCTGGAGGGGCGCAGTAAAGTTATACCGGTCAGCAGTCTGGGTAATCTGCACCCGCTTCAGAAAGACGATATACGAGCGCTCGTGCTGTTTGAAAGGGAACGAATTGAAGCTCTTGCAGATACCCGGCCGGCGGAACTCATACGTCTCGTAATTAACACTTTTGACGGACGCACCGGCCAGAATCGCATCAGTCGTTACCTGAAACCGGCTGTAGGCGACGGGAGGTGGCCCTCATGGTGGAAAGAAGCGCGCAAAAAGGCGGATCAGGCGCCTGATATAGGGTGCACCGGCGGGAAGAACGCACAATTTTTCATCAGAGC
>PWZK01000182.1 GCA_003567495.1 Candidatus Brocadiaceae bacterium | reverse complement strand
CAGTTGATATAAACCTCGATGCGCCGCGAAAATGCATATCACCTTACATCACTTACGAACACGATGGTGAGCCGATTGAGATGATCGCCTACGGCGCCGGCGGAAGTGAAGACGATAATGACGAATACGGCGCCGGCGGCGGGCCGGACCGGGTAAGCTATATCATAGATACGTATATGCCCGCGCTCGACCGTCTGGACCCCATGCGGGCAATTATGGCGGGACGGCTGTCAATGCACACAAGACACAAGTGGGATGATGATGAAAAATATTACGATGTGGCAAAGTATTCCTATATAGATTCTTGGGGAGTAAACCACGGCTCAGGCGTGCATGTGCTTTTTGCCGACGGACATGTGGAATATGTTCGCGGCAGCAAGCAAGAAACCGGAAACGGGCACACCTTCAATGCAATAGCCAACCCCCACATCGAAGCTGATACAAACATTTACGGCGTTGTGACGGCCGATAACCCGGATGATTACAGAGAAGAAGGCTGGAATATTGACGCTTCCATTCATTTCAGTTACAGTGCGGGATCGGAAGACCAGTACAACTACGACCCGCGCGAAGGCGCAGGCTATTACCAGGATGCACAATGGACGACACAGGACGGTCAGTGACTATTCAGTGAATCCCGTTGGCTCACGATAAATCGGTATCGCTATCGGGATCGTTCTTTCTTTGAAAGATAATATCAGTGTACATCTGTGTTCATCTGCCTGCCTGCTGCAGGCAGGTGGTTCTTCTTCTTTTTCTACTACGATACGGGGTTCGCTGAGAAATTACGACCTTTTTTTTTCGATCCCGATCCCGATAGCGATCCCGATAGCGATTTACGGCATTGCTGTAGGACACAGGTTAAGAGAAATGCATAAGAAGCAAAACCATAACGTTATAAATGGCATGGGTCATGACAGGTATCCCCGGGCCCCGCGCGATGAAGATCAGCCCCAGAACAAAACCGCAAAGCGCTCTGAAGATAAATACAAAGCTGCTGAACGGTTCTCCGGCAACTCCCACATGATGGGCGGCAGAAAACAACAAACTCGAGACCGGAAGCACGAAAGCCAGGGCAAAAAGGGAACTGCAACGAAAAACTTTTTTCATCACCAGTGCCCCGCCGCCAATCGCCAGCACCCGGAACAGAAGCTCTTCGTAAACCCCCGCGCCTATACCCAGCAGAAGCTGCGTGCGGGGCAGACCGTCGATAGCTTCTGCGGCTCTGCCGATAAAAAGCAGGTTGTGCAGGGTTTCGTCCACCAGCCCGGCTGCGATTCCTACGACGCCGAAAAGCAAAAATGCGTAAAAGAGGCTCTCCAGAACCATAAGAACCAGAAACAAAATCGAAACCGGGCCTGTGCGGTTGATACGCCAGAGCACTATTATTACCCCGCCAATCAACAGGACGTTTACAGCGGTGGTCGCCTGCAATCCCAGAAGCGCAATGGGGCCGGTCATCCAGACTTCTGCGAGATTGCGAACGTTGCTGCCGCTCTGGACTATACCTATCTGATAGAGCACGACCAGAGGCATTATAAACACAAGACTCATGCTCCAGCCCCTGGAGACGTGGAAATAGGAACGTTCGCGACTGTCCTGTACGCTGTTAACCCGCATATTTCATAAACCAACGACGGCAATTAATATAACGACTTGATAATCAGTGTGTTAAGCAGTATTTCTCGGGCAATCAAAATCACATGGTGTGTATTTGAGTTGCTCGAACGGCGGTTTACCTGCCTGCAGCAGGCAGGCTGGAAACGCGTGAAATATGCGGGTTAATTGAATATATCCTTTTCGAGAATTATTTCCAGCAATTCAAGTTCTCGCTCAAGAGCTTTTCTTCTGGCCCGCAGACGCTTCAGATCGCGCAGTTCTTTGAGCACGTGAGGCTCCTGTTCAAATTCCACATCTGCTGTCTCGCTCCACCTCAACAATGCCTCCTCGCGCTCTTTTACCGAGGCGGAAATCTTTTCAAGTTCCTCTTCGTCAGCTGAAACGTCAGTTTTTTCCCGGATCTCCGGCACAACAGTTTCCATGGCGACCGTCATTGTTTCAGCAACTTCGCCCCCCGCTTTTTCGGCCTTCGCCATGAATTCCTCAAGAGTATTTCTGGTATCGAGCGCCTGCTCGAGATTGTCAAGTTCGCCGGGCGCCTCCGGCATCTCAGCGTCCAGGCGCTCCAGAGTTTGCAACCTCTTTTCTCCGGCGTCTTCCAGGCGCAGATTAAGGGACCTTACCTGTTCGCTCAGTTCTCTGTTTATTTCCACCATCTTACCCTTCTCGTCCTCGATCCGGTCACGCAGTTCTTTGAGCCGCTCTCGGTAGGATGAGACCGCCTCTTCCCATTTTTCAGGGTCATCCGTTTTATCAAGCGCCACTATCGGAAGTTTTTCGTTTTGAAGCCGGTGGAGTATGTCATCGGCGATATGCCCGCGTTCTATAAGCATGGATTTTTCCGCCGCATCTTTCCCCCTGTCAATGGCGGAGAAAAGCGCTGCCTTCAGGGAATTCCATTGTTCAAGAGCTCGGTTCTTTTCGGCGGCCGTATAGTCTTCGATTTTAGCGTAGAAATCGTTTAGCTCATCGCCAAGCCGTTCGAGGCGCTCTTGGGCCAGGCGTTCTTTTTCCTCTCGGGCGCGCACTTCACCTTCTTCGCCTGCTACCCAATCGCGAACCAGGTGTATCGGCGCATCTGCTCCGGGATGCGGTCCGTCCCATGGGTAGGGGCGTGAATCCACCAGATCGCGTGCTTTTCTCCATTCGCTCTCACCCGGCAGGCGGCACAGCAGCCAGGTGGCCAGACGGGCGGCTTCCCCCTGCTCCAGGCCGGTAACGGGTTCTTCGGGATCCTTCTCCGCAAGCTCTTGAGGCACATCGATGCCCGTTTCCTCCAGGTAAGAGACGTATTGACCGACACTGACCGGCGATTCAGTGATGAAAACCTGCGGGTCGGTATCCGGAATAGCGTTGAAGGCTTCCGGCGTCTCGACCGTCTCCACCTCCGGCTCGGGCGGGTAGTCGGGTTCCTCTTCCTCCTTTCTCCGGCAGCCCGAGATAAGCACTAAAAGACACAACATAACCACAGCGGCTGACATTTTTCTAAGTAACATTTTCGCCCCCCCTTTTTTTCTAAAAAACAGTTTTTTGAAATAATGCTTCGACATACAACAGACTACGCAGAGAAAATTACAAATTCAAAATCTCAAGCTCCAAATAAATCCAACTCTTCAAGTTTTTTTTCGAGCTCTCGCACCCTCCTGAAAAGGTCGGGGAGCCTTCCTTCCAGTGCATGGATTTTCGTCTGAGTCTTAATGCCTCTGGGCGGCATGCCCCAGACCACCTCACCGGCCTTTATATCCCGCGATACGCCGGTGCCGGCAGCCATCACGGCATTCTCACCTATCTCCTTATGATCGGCAACACGGACGTCCGCCGCCAGTACGGCGCCGTCGCCGACCTTTACGCTCCCGGCCATCCGAGTATATCCGGCAAGCAGGCAATTCTTGCCCACTTTGCAGTTATGCGCTATCATGCAGTGTTTGTCTATCTTGCAGCCATCACCCACCACGGTATCCTCGAGCATCCCCCTGTCTATTGAACTCAGCCCCCCCACCTCTACGTTGTCACCTATATCAACGCTTCCGACATGGCGCAGCCGGTGCGCGGCGCCGTCGCGTCTCATGAAACCGAACCCCTCGTCGCCGACTACCGCATTCGGCCCGATACGGCAATTAACCCCTATTTTTACCGAATCCATTATTGTTGCATGGGGATAGATCACGGTGTTTTCGCCGATACAGACATCCCGCCCTATATATGCCAGCGGGAAAATGATGCAACCGCCTCCTATCCGCGCTCCTTTTTCAATAACGGAAAAATGGCCCACCGACACCCCGTCACCGATGGTGGCGCTTGTACTTATCCGCGCATCATCACTGATACCTTCCGGAAAAGGGAACTTCTCTTCGCTGAAAAGTTCGAGCAGCCGTGCAAGCGCCCGCTCAGGATCTTCAACAATAATATGTGCGCCCTCATATCCTTCTATTAATTCATCAGCTACCAGCGCAGCAGCGTTGCTTGAGGAAGCGGTCTCTCTGAAAGATTTATCTCTCAACACGGCGACCTCGGCGCCGCCGGCCGCCTTGAGCGTGGATATGCCGTTTACTAACGTTTCCGGGTCGCCTTTGAGACGTCCGTTAATTAAAATAGCCAGTTCTTTAGCTGTTGTCTCCGGCATCAAGCCTCCTGTGCGGCAGGGATAAAAAAGAAACGGATAAATATTCATTCCTCAAACGCCGGCTTCAGCCCGCCCACTCGGATGGCGGGCACGCACGCCGATCCTTCCCATTTTTGCTCGGATCCGACATCTTCAATATTTGAGAGCACTTCATAGACATTGCCTGCCACCATACAATCCTTGACTCTCCCTTTAATCTGCCCTTTTTCTACCAGGAATCCCAGGGCGACGTTAACGCTGAACTCGCCGGCGAGGGTGTTGCTCTGGCCGTCGCCAAGAGTCTGATCCACTATCAGCCCGTAATCCATATCGGCAATGATGTCTTTATAAGGCACGCTGCCGGGCGGCACCATGGAATTTGAAGAGCCCGGCGATGGACGGCCCGATGTGGACCGGTAGCCACTGCCCGTTGGTTCCATGCCCAGCAGGGCGGCCGTCTGAAGATCGAGCAGATAATTTTTTACCACTCCCTTTTCAATAAGCGGCAGCCGCCCTGTCGCCATACCTTCACCGTCGAAAGGTGAGCTGCCCGGTGCCCAGTCGACAATTGCATCGTCGTAAATGCTGAGCTGCTGATCCACCACCTGCTCCCCGATTTTGCCGGCCAGGATCGAGGCCCCTTTTTGCACCATTTTGCCGTTGAGCGCGGTCATAACCGGTGAGAGCAGGTTTTCGACGGCTTTCGGTGTGAAGACCATGGGAATCGTTCCCCCGCGCGCTTTTACCACTGTAGCGGCCATTTCCATTTTTTCGAGCGCCGTTTCAGTTATGTCCGTCATGCTGTCGAACGGCCTTCCCCATGATTTTCCTTCATACACATCCAGCAGCCCCCCGTCCTTCACTTCTTCTATGTTCGCCCCGGCTGCCATATGACTTATCTCGCAGCGAAGATCCAGGCCTTCCGTATTCAGGAAACGCTCCAGTCCATGGCTCACTGATATGCCGCCGCTAAAGAGATAATCGTCGTTTCTTTCGCGGCTTAAATGCAATGCTTCCCGCCCCGTCTCCACCATTTGCTCCGGCGTAATACTTGCTGCGGTCGGATCGCAGGTCTTCAGATGTTTTGCAAAAACGCCGTCGCTTTTGGGAAGCTCGAATCGGGCCTTTTCGCCGAAACCGGCGCTTTCCACCGCCATGGCAACCAGTCGTTCGGGAGATCGCAAATCGGAGGTGGAGGCGAACCCTATGCGTCCGTCCACAATTACACGCAGCCCCGCGCCGGCGCTCTGACCCGAAGTTACCCTCTTGAGCTTATTGTTTTCAAAAACAACCGAACGCCCCTCGGTGCTCAGGTAGTACAGATCGGCGGCCCCGCACTTTTCCGCAGCCAATTCAATTATGTTTTCTATACAGTCCGGCAATTTATGTAACTCCCAGCATGAATTTTTCAGGCGATGGTCCTGCAATGTCCAATGTCCAATTTCCAGGTTAAAAGGGCGGCATTTTCTGCTCGCCTTCTTTGAAAACACAGCAGCTTTTAGCGCCAGCGGCGCCTGCCTGCGCCGCAGCGCGGCAGGCAGGCGGCATGCTAAAGCCTGTGACGGCGCGAAAGTCCGGCAGGACTGAAGCAGAGTCACAGGACACGCCGTATACCGCAATCGAGCACTGAAAGTGCGGTATAATATCAAGCCTCGCGCATGGTCCAATTACATTTTTATGGCGCCACTGTACGCGATCGTTTATATCGTCCCTTCAGGACTCCCTTTTGTGCGATCCCCTCTCCTGTGACTGCGCTGCGGCCCTTTCGGGCCTGCGCTTCGCCACAGGCTATAACATATCGCGCTTCCAGCGCTT
>PWZK01000009.1 GCA_003567495.1 Candidatus Brocadiaceae bacterium | reverse complement strand
TCTTCTCCCCACTCACAACCGACCTGTGGTATCAGGCAACCGCGGGCGGCCCATTTGGGAAGCCGGCGGACATATTGCCGGTCCGTTTCTTCCTCATATTTCGGCCAGTTTCCGAAATACACGGTACCGGTTTGTCGGCATAACTCCAAGTCTTGCTCAAATGGGTGGTCGTGCTTCCGCCCTGGAACATGGCCGAAATTAATATCTTTAAAAAACCTCATCTGGTCGATTCCCCGAGCAAAACTGCCCTGTATGTTGATATCGGCTGGTTCCAGCTTAGCGATATCCTTACGGGTAAGGTGTTCGTGCAGCCATGGCATTTTGTCGTCATAGACGGTCTGTTCGAGCCCGATGCAAGCGAGCAAGATACCGGTTCCAAGGTTGGAGCGGATGGACGGGACGGCATCACTGCGCGCATTTGGTACAGCGCAGGCGGCACGTAATTGAGAGCAGAGCATAAGCTCTTTACTGTAAAAGGCTTCCTTGAAATTTGCATCCGGGATATGTTCCTGTTCCTCAGTCAGTCCGGTGGAGAAACAGATAGGAAAGTGATCCGGCTTTTCTCCACGCCAGACAGCGGACTGGCGCCGGCGGGCAAGGTCCTTGCGCTGCCTGTCAGGTGACAGCAGATCGGGAAGACGCTTGACATCGAATGTCTTGTTCATAGGACTCATTATTATTTAACAACCTCGAATGTGTGCGATTATTCAGTGAACCACGCAGGTTTATTATGTGGCTGCCTTTTGTAGCGCAGGCGTCCCGCCTGCATCGCACGAGAGGCCGGGGCGCTACGCAAAACGAATGCAGGCGAGGACGCCTGCGCTACTTTAACCACTGCAGAATAAATGGTACTCAAATTTGATGTCTTAATCAAGTTTAGACTTTTTCAGATATGATTTTGAATTTGGGATTTTTTTGTCGTTGTAAGAAAATGACCAGGCATTTTTGTCTGTATTGACGTTAATATGAATCGCGTCACAAACGCAGGATTTTCAGGCGACATCACTGGAAATGCTCGGGCGCATAAAGATTTTATATCGTTGCAAAATTATCGTTTCAGGCAGATCGTTTCAGGCAGAATAACACGCGGTTATTTGACATCGCCCCCCAATCAACCTTACCATATGATGGTTGAGGAGCTTCCCGAAAGCTCCGGAGATGGTGGTTTTGAGCAACAGGCCAGTTGAACTCCTAAATTCACTCTTTTAAAGGGGGAGAGGATGGTGTTAAGTGATCTGGAAATCGCCCAGCAGGCAAAGCCGGAATTGATAGAGCAGGTCGGAAAGAAGGCGGGAATTGAGCGCAAGCACCTTGAGCTGCATGGTGATTACAAGGCGAAGGTTAAGCTTGATATACTCGATGGCCTGTCCGATGCGCCAAACGGAAAGTATATTGACGTCACCGCCATTACTCCGACGCCGCTGGGAGAAGGCAAAACCGTCACTACCATAGGGGTGACCCAGGGGCTCAATTATATCGGCAAAGACGCGTTTGTGTGCATCCGGCAGCCTTCGCTCGGCCCCGTGTTCGGCATAAAGGGCGGCGCGGCCGGCGGCGGCCGCAGCCAGGTAATTCCGATGGAAGACTTTAACCTGCATCTGACAGGCGATATACATGCCGTAAGTATCGCACACAACCTGGCCGCGGCTTTTCTGGACAACACACTGAAACGCCGTAACCGTCTTAATATAGACCCCGACTCAATATCCTGGAACAGGGTTGTCGATCTGAATGACCGATGGGCTCTGGAAGATGTAGTGATAGGGTTGGGGAAAGGTTTTGTAAGACGCAGCGGTTTCGACATAAGCGTCGCCAGCGAACTGATGGCTATACTCGGACTCGCCGAGAACCTGCAGGATCTGCGAGAAAGAGTGGGCCGGTGCGTTGTGGCGTCCACCTGGGACGGCGAGCCTGTCACCTGCGAGGATCTTAAATGCGCCGGCGCCATGACGGTTCTTCTCAAAGATGCTCTGAAACCCACGCTGATGCAGACTTTGGAAGGGGGCCCGGCGTTCGTACATACCGGCCCTTTTGCAAATATCGCTCACGGCAATTCCAGTATAATCGCAGATAAAATCGCGCTGAAACTTTCCGATTATGTTGTAACCGAAAGCGGGTTCGG
The DNA here is from genome assembly GCA_003567495.1 of Candidatus Brocadiaceae bacterium. Classification (GTDB taxonomy): domain Bacteria; phylum Planctomycetota; class Brocadiia; order SM23-32; family SM23-32; genus PUMZ01. Next base: position 3,951 of record PWZK01000009.1, on the reverse strand, counting down.
CGCCGACATAGGCATGGAGAAGTTCTTTAACATCAAGTGCCGCATGAGCGGACTTGTCCCTGACGCCGTTCTGCTGGTCGTAACCATCAGGGCGCTGAAGATGCACAGCGGCGATTTCGAGGTGAAGCCCGGAAAACCTCTTCCGCCCGGCCTGACGCAGGAGAACATCGATTCCGTAGAACGCGGCTGCGCCAATATGGAAAAACACATTGAAAACGTCGCACAGTTCGGCGTGCCGTCGGTGGTCTGCATCAACCGTTTTACCGACGATACCAACGCCGAAGTGGAAGCCGTGCGCAAGCGTGCCCTCGGAGCCGGGGCGGAGGACGTGGTGGTGAGCGACGTATGGGCCCGGGGCGGTGAAGGCGGCGCGGAAGTGGCTGAAGCGCTGGTAAGCGCCTGCGAGAAAGATAATAATTTCAGGCTTCTCTACGAAGACGATGAAGAGATCGAAGCAAAAATCGAAAAAATTGCCACAGGGATATACGGCGCCTCCGGGGTGGAGTTTTCATCAAAAGCACGCAAAAACATAAAAACCTATGAGGAGCGCGGCTGGAGCAATTTGCCGATCTGTATGGCGAAAACTCACCTTTCACTGTCCCACGACGGATCACTTAAAGGAAGGCCGCAGGGTTTTGTGCTGCCGGTGCGCGACGTGCGACCGTCAATAGGCGCGGGGTTCCTCTATCCGCTTTGCGGCAGCATGCGCACGATACCGGGGCTGCCTACCAGACCCGCCGGAGAGGATGTGGATATCGACAAAAACGGCCGTGTGGTGGGGCTGTTTTAACCCGCATATTTCATAAACCAACGGCAAATATCAACATAAACGACTGTTATGTCTAATCTTACAAGCACATTTTGTAGCTTTTGAAAATCACACTCTGTATTAAAACCTCAAAAACGGCGGTTTACCTGCCTGCAGCAGGCAGGCCCTGCGGGCGCATTCCCAGCCTGCCTGCTGCAGGCAGGCGGCGCATCTGCTTTGTCAGGCGGCGCTTCGCGTATATGAATACAGCCTGTCTGCGTGCGGACACGCACAGGCAGGCTGGAAACGCGTGAAATAAGCGGGTTAATTATGAAAAAAACATTTTCAAACATCCTCAAACTCGGCGCCGGGATATTCGGGACCGCCAACGACCGCATACTTCGGGAACTTTACCCCGTAGTGGACCGCATTAATTCGTTGGAACCACAATTTCAGCAAAAAAGCGATTCGCAGCTCCGAGAGCTTACCGAGCAGTGGAAAGCGCGGTTGAAAGGGCCAAAAAGTTTTGCGGAAAAACAGCAGGTGCTGGATGAAATTCTGCCGCAAGCTTTCGCAAACGTGCGCGAAGCCGCACGCCGCATACTGGTAACGCCCAATCCCGACAGCCCGTATCCCACAATGCGCCCCTTCGATGTGCAGTTGATAGGGGGGCTCGCACTGCATCGGAAAATGATAGCCGAAATGGTCACCGGCGAGGGGAAAACCCTCGTGGCAACCCTGTCGGCTTACCTGAACGCCCTGACCGGCGACGGCGTCCATGTCGTGACCGTCAACGATTACCTGGCACGACGCGACTGTGAATGGATGAAGCCTCTTTATAACATGGTGGGGCTGTCGGCGGGTTTTATTCAGTCCCATCAACCCATCGCCGAAAAGACAGCCGCATACGATGCGGACATAACTTACGGGACCAACAGCGAGTTCGGGTTTGATTATCTGCGCGACAACATGAAGTACGAAGTTAAAAATCAGGCGCAGCTAAAACGCGGACTCCACTACGCCATCGTGGACGAAGTCGATAACATTCTTATCGACGAGGCGAGAACCCCTCTCATAATAAGCGGCCCGGTTACTCAGCAGTCTGATAAATATTATAAGGCCCGCAGCATCGCTAAAGAAATGAAACAAGACGTACATTATGAAGTTAAAGAAAAAGAGCACACATGCCTGCTTACCGAAGAAGGCGAAACATATGCCGAAAACCGTCTAGGGGTCGAAAGCCTGCGCACTGAAGCAACACAGGAATGGCCGCACTTTCTGGAAACGGCGCTGAAAGCGAAAGAACTCTACAGACAGGGCGAACAGTATATCGTAAGGGACGGCGAAGTGGTCATAGTGGATGAGTTTACCGGAAGACTTATGGAAGGCAGGGTCTGGAGCGACGGACTGCATCAGGCCGTAACTGTAAAAGAAGGACTTAAAATTAAAGACGAAACACAGACGATCGCCACTATCACGCTTCAGAATTTCTTCCGCCTCTACGACAAGCTCGGCGGTATGACCGGCACGGCAAAAACTGAAGAAGGTGAGTTTCATAAAATCTACGATCTCGGCGTCGTGGTGATACCGACCAATCTGCCGCTTCGGCGTATATCACATCCCGATCTGGTTTACCGCACGCGAGATGAAAAATGGAAGGCCGCAGCCGATGAAATAGCCGGGGTGCATAAAGAGGGCAGGCCCATCCTTGTGGGCACTACCAGCGTTGAGAAAAGCGAACATCTGGGAAAAATACTCCACAGAAAGGGGATAAGGCACGAAGTTCTGAACGCCAAACCCGAGCTTGCAGCCCGGGAAGCGGACATAGTGGCCCAGGCCGGTCAGGAAGGGCAGGTTACCATTGCCACCAATATGGCGGGCCGAGGCACCGATATCAGGCTCGGGCCGGGCGTGGCCGAGAAGGGGGGGCTGCATATAGTCGGAACCGAACGACATGAATCGCGGCGTATAGACAACCAGCTCCGCGGCAGGGCGGGCAGGCAGGGTGATCCAGGGTCAAGCAGATTCTTTGTATCGTTTGAAGACGATCTGATGAGAATATTCGCCCCGGAAGCGATGCGTAACTGGCTCCAGAAGGTGGGCATGGAAGAAGGCATGGCACTGGAGAGCAAGATGGTCAGCCGGTGGATAGAGAAGGCACAGAAAAAGGTCGAGGAATACAACTTTGAAATTCGTAAAAATCTGCTCGAATATGACGAAGTTATGGACGAGCAGCGCAAGACAATATATTCCTGGCGTCAGAAACTGCTGCGCAGAGACGGGATAGATGAGGAAGTCCTTGCTCAGGCTGAAGATGCCGCGCTCAACGCCATGGCTACCTATGTTGATACCCAAAAATCGCCGGATGAATGGGATATACACGGTTTTGCCGAATGGTTTGAACATCGCTTTGACGAAGCGCCCGCCATCCCGCCCGAAGCCGCATCGTCTGCGGAAGAGATTGAAAACCACGTGTTCAAGCGTATAGGCGAGATTTTTGCGAAAAAATGTGAAGAAATCGGCGAGAAACCGACACTTGAGTTTGCCCGGGCCCTCATGCTGCGCAACATAGACGTTAGATGGAAAGACCATCTTCATGCCATGGATGTTTTGAAAAGCGGCATAGGGCTCAGAGGCTACGCTCAACACGATCCAAAAATAGTCTATAAGATTGAGGGCGGAGCGCATTTCGACCAGATGATGGCCAGTATCGCAGAGCAGTTCACGCAAATGTTCTTCCGGGCAAAGGTGGAAGAAAAGCCAGTTCAGAGCGGGATCGCCGGAGTCTGGCAGCCCAAAGAGATACGTCACGACACATTTGACGTCGCGCGTAAGGCTGAAGAACAGAAAAAAAGCGCCGAATCGGCGGGGGGTGATTCCGCCCCAAAAGAGCCGATAGTGGTTGGCAAGAAGGTGGGGCGCAACGACCCGTGCCCCTGCGGCAGCGGCATAAAATATAAAAAATGTTGTGGTAAACCCGGCTAGCCCGCATATTTCATAAACCAAAAACAATATTAATATAAACGATTGTTGTGTTGAATCTTAAAAGCATATTTTACGACCTTTTAAAATCACACTCTGTATTTTAGCCTCAAGAAAGGCGGTTTACCCTGCGGGCGCATTCCCAGCGGCGCATCTGCTTTGTCAGGCTGCGCTTGGCGTATAAGAATACAGCCTCGCTTGCCTTTCGCGCAGCAGCACTT
>PWZK01000226.1 GCA_003567495.1 Candidatus Brocadiaceae bacterium | reverse complement strand
CCACTATTGGCATCGAGCACGAAGCCCTCGAGGGCCGGTTCGCCCGGGCGCGTGCGCACTATAAGCGACAGGTCGCTGACCCAGACGGGGGTGTAAGAGAGAATCCTGTTTGCTCCTTCCTGTGAGCCTGTGAGCCGGGAGGTCAGACGTGAAATTGCGCCCTCGCTGTCGAACGCTTTCGGGTCGTGGGCCGCCAGAAGGAAATAAGGGCCCGGTTCCAGGTCGCGCGGTGCGGGCAGAATTTCGGCGCGCTGCCGGTAATCTTCGGTCGGCGTCAGGGTGTCGGACCACTCCATGGCGGGCCGTCGCGTGAGCGCGGCTTTAAGAGCTTCCGAGTCGAGATGTTCGGGATTGGAAGGCCTCCGGGCAAGGTCTTTTTCCAGATCCCACGAAACAAGCCGGAAATAGACCCTGGATACGTTACGGTACGTAACGCGGATATCCGGCCACGGCTCGTTCCACACGCGTTCGGTTTCTATGGAGGCCGATGGGGCCTCGATCTGCTGGATAAGGTTATAGCAGAGCTTACCGCCCGGGCTGTCTGGAAACGCCCGGTATCCCTGCGTTGCGATTTCGTGTGCTTTCGCCGGTTCGTCTTCCTCTTTGAGGATTGATGCGAGGTGGTGTAGCGCGCGCGCCGATATTTCATGATCGTTCCACTGTTCCGCGAACCGGCGCAGTGCAGCTTTATAGCGGGAGTTTTTTTCTTCGCCCGCGGCCGTGTTATAGCCGAATCTGAGCCGCTGCAGGTCCCAGTCGATCAGAGCGTCCCGGTTTTCGGCGTCGCTGTGGAAGCCGAGCAGCGCCTGATAGAGAAGCAGGGCTTTATATGCCGGCGATTCCGTGTCGGTGGTCTCAACCCGCCAGGCGATGAATTCGGAAAGCGGCCCGAAAACAGCGGTGTCGGCGGAGAGCACGAAAGCGTCCTGCGGCAGAGCGGCAGCCTGTTCACCGCTATGGTAGAATTCCAGCGCGTTTGCGGCCACGAAATCGTAGAGTGTCGGGCGGTAGCGGTCGGGCATGGTGCCTTTCTCCAGAAGCGCATCGTAATCCTTTACCGGCGTGTTTTTAAGAAGTTCGTCGGCTGAGAGGGCTTCGGTGAAATGCCGGTCTATTTCTGTGAAGAGGCGCGGCAGGTCCCAGGTGGTGAAATCTTCGCCGGGCGGCTCGGACGTGGCGGTGCGCTGCATGAACCGCCAGCGATTACGCTGGAAATAGTGCCACTGCCAGTTGGCCAGGATCGCGTGCATTACCGGCCGCATTTCTTCGGGCGCTTTTTCGATCTCATCGCGCATAATCATTATCTTTTCTTCCGGTTTGTTGCCCTGTATGTTCCCTTCGAGCGCTATTTTTCGCCCGATCGCGCGTATTGCTTCGGCGTGTGCGCCGTCTTCAATGGCGCTTTCGATGATAGGCTCCAGGTGTTCCATGGCGGTGCGGGGCAGGCCCTCTGAAACGGCTTTTTCAACCTTTTCCCATAGACTCTCACGAGATGGCGGTTCGACCGGGCGCGCGGCGATGGCGGCGAGAGCCACCAGGCCCACAGCCGTTAAAATAAACGCGGCAAGGCTTCGCTTTGCGATCCGAAGGACTGCTGATCTCATACGATATCTCCCAGGTTTGAGTTGGATATTATGCGCTTGAATTTTTGCATGTTTTTTGAAACAGCGTTACCACATTAGACACGCAAAGTGCGGGAATGTTCCCGGGAATGTTAATTAGCGTCGTTGTTTATTAAACATCCGGGTAGGGGTAGAGTTCCAGGGCTTGGCCGTTTTCCCACACGGGCCCGGCTACTTCGGCCCATTTCTCGGCCCTGCGGTCCATTTCTTCGGAAAGGCCGGTAATAAGGGTTTCGGCGCCTTCGTGCGTGGGACGTACGTCGCTGTATTTTTTGACGTAATCGCGAAACACCCACGGTCTGTCTATAAGCATGCAGGGACGCAGGTGATTGCCGTCGTAGGGGATGCCTTCCCTGATATCACGGAAGAAAGGGTGTTTCAGTGCATCGGTAAGGCTTGTCTCTTTGATATTATGGACGGCAAAATGGCAGAATACGCACGGCTCGATATCGCCGTCGTTAGTCACGTGCAGGTACCTTTTGCCGCCCGCCATACACCCGCGGGTTTCGGTACCGTCGTTCCAAAAATCGGCCAGGAAAATCGGGTATGAATTTCTGAGTTCATAAACCCTCCTGCGCATAAAGTTGCGCTGCTTTGCGGTCACCATCATGTCGGTATCCGGGTTTCTGCCAACAGGTATATACTGGAAGTACCATCCGTAAAGGCAACCTTTTTTGATCATTTTCTCTATGAACTCATTGCTCATAACATACTTCGCATTGTTCCTGGTAGCGGTGGCGCTGAACCCGAACAGCACGCCGTGTTGCCTGAGGTTTTCCATGGCCGACATGACCTTTTCGTAGGTGCCATCCCCGCGCCTGGCATCGGTAAGCTCCCGGTCGCCCTCGATGCTGACCATAGGCATGACATTGCCCAGTTCGGCCATACGTCCGGCCATAGACTCGTCTATGAGTGTGCCGTTGGTATAGATCTGAAACTGGCTGTTAGGGTGTCTTTCGTAGAGACCGAGGAGGTCTTTGCGAAGTGTCGGCTCTCCGCCGGAGAACACAAAAAAGTGCAGACCCATCCTGTTTTCGGCCTCTTCAACCATTTTCTCGATAAGTTCCAGGTCCAGATCACTTTCCCTGCCGTAATTACCCGCCCAGCATCCGGCACAGCTCAGGTTACACCTGGCGGTAACGTCCACCACGATGATATACGGGGGCTCGAACCCTTCACGCTTCTTGAAATTCTCTCGAATCGACCGGTTCATAAACCATGCGTTGCCGTAAAGGTTTTTGATCAGGGCTTTTTTGGCTTCCGGGCTGAGTTCTTCTCCTATACGCTGGAGCCACTGCCCGAAAGGGTGCCCCTTTTCAACCAGCCACCTGAAACGTGCTGCCTGAAGCCTGTCCTCGGGATTCGCCGCCACTTTTTCAAAAAGCCCCCACATCCGCGCGAGCCTTTCCGGAGAAGCCTCTGCGATGTGTCCGCTAATTCGCTCCAAAAACTTCTCGCCTGCCGATCGTTTAACCCTTTTTAAAAACATTACAGCCTCCTCCTGACGTTAAAATAAAAGGATTAATCGCAAACCCTGGAAGTTTTTTCCCAAAACACCCTGTTCCTTATTTTACACCTAAACGTAGTGTTTGTCAAGCTTTTTTTAATGGACATGTGTTATTTGCGCATATGATTGAAACAGTTGGACGCCCCCCCTTTTTGTTTGATTTAACAGCGGAGTATGGTTACAATGGGTATTCGTAAGTTTTCAGTGAACTGCGTTTGTGTTTGAGCTATACAGCAATAATCGAAATCGGGATCGCTATCGGGATCGGTATCGAATAAAAATGAATATGAACGATACATCAAATAACGGCAAGTTTGCATACGATTTTGAGGAGCCGGTCAGAGAGCTGGATCGGCGGATCGGTGAACTCACCGACGAGCTTCATGACGGTGCGGAGTCATCTGGCGATCCGGAAGCACAGCTTAAAGATCTCGTTGAGCGCCGGGAGAAACTGCTCGGGGAGATAGTGGATAATTTAACTCCGTACCAGCGTGTAAAGCTGGCAAGGCATCCGAAAAGGCCACAGTCAAGGGACTATATCGGCGGAGTATTCGACGACTTTTTAGAGCTGCACGGGGACAGGTGTTTTGGTGACGATAAGGCTGTGGTTACCGGATTAGCCTCTTTAAACGGACACCGCGCCATGCTCGTGGCTCTGCAGAAAGGGCGGGAGACCAGGGAGAAACTGGCGACAAATTTCGGTATGCCGCAGCCCGAAGGTTATCGTAAAGCCTTAAAGAAAATGTTGCTTGCAGAAAAATTTCGATTGCCTGTTGTCAGTATTATTGACACGCCGGGTGCCGCACCCGCACTTGAGGCCGAGGAGCGGGGACAGGGTATGGCCATTGCTGAAAATATTTTCCGGATGGCCGGACTTCGCACGCCGATCATAGTTGTTATCACGGGGGAAGGATGCAGTGGTGGGGCGCTTGGTGTCGGGGTGGGAGACAGAAATGCAATGCTTGAGAACTCGTATTATTCGGTTATATCTCCGGAAGGATGTGCTGCAATACTGTTTCGCGATTCTGCGAAAGCCGATGAGGCAGCCCGGGCGCTGAAGATTACCGCCGGTGATATGGCTAAATTCGGTATAATCGATACCATCATCCCGGAACCGCCCGGTGGCGCACACCGTGACACAAAAAAAACAATGGAGAACCTGCGAGGTTTTCTTGAAACGGCGCTTGAGGAACTTTCCGGCATCCCGGTCGAAAATCTTTTGAATGAGCGCTACGATCGTTATCGTATGCTCGGGCCGTGCATTGAAGGCAAATAACCTATTATTGAAAATCAGGAGGGAGGCGCCTTATGTCTTTACTTGTTGTGGGATCGACGGCTTTAGACAGCCTCAGCACTCCGCATGGAAACGTGGAGTCGATACTGGGCGGATCTTCCGTATATTTTTCGCTCGCAGCATCATTTTTCTCACCGGTTAGGATGGTCAGCGTTGTCGGCGAGGATTTCCCTGAAAAATATAGAAAATTGCTTGAAGACAAATCTGTTGACACGCGAGGCATGGTTGAGAAACCGGGGAAAACGTTCAGGTGGGACGGGCGTTATGAGGGGGCTATGAACGAGGCCGAGACCCTCGACGTACAGCTTAACGTTTTCGGTGACTTTATGCCCGAAGTGCCGGATTCATTCCTGGATTCGCCTTTTGTTTTTCTTGCCAACTCGTGTCCTCATACTCAGTTGCACGTGCGCAGGCAGGTTTCGCAGGACGCCTTTGTTCTGGCAGATACAATGAACCTGTGGATTGAGACGGAAAAGGAAACGCTGCTTGAGCTTTTTCGCAGCGTTGACGGTGTTGTATTGAACGACGACGAAGCACGTCAGGTGAGTGGCGAAGAAAATCTATTGCGTGCGGGCCGGTGGGTGTGCGGGCATGGCCCGCGCTGCTGTGTTATAAAAAAAGCCGAACACGGGGCGATACTTATAGACAATGGAGCGGAGTTTGCACTTCCGGGGTATCCCACCGATTCTGTATATGACCCTACCGGCGCCGGTGATTCTTTTGCCGGCGGTTTTCTGGGCAAGATTGCGGAAGACGAAACGGTTGATGAAAATTCACTGCGTCTTGCGCTTGCCTATGGCACTGTAGTGGCATCTTTTACGATCGAATCGTTTGGAACCGGCCGCCTTTGCGAGATCGGGCGGGAGGACGTCGAAAAACGTTTGAACAAATACAAAGCCTGTACTCAATTGCCGGGGTAGCCCGCATTCCGACAAAAAAAGCCCGCCACCTGTGAAAGGCGACGGGCCCGGAACGTCTTTTAATTCCGTGTCAACATCCTAATCAAAGCGGCGTGACTTCGGCTGCTCGCAGCCCTTTGTCACTGTCTTCGATTTCGAAACTTACGCGCTGTCCCTCCTGGAGGTCTTTAAACCCTGCCATATTTAGAGCGCTGTAATGGACAAAAACGTCTTCACTGGCATCGTCGGGCTCGATAAAACCAAAGCCCTTCTTAGCATCAAACCACTTCACGACTCCTTCCGGTGTCACAGTTTACGTCTCCTGCAAAAAAACCGATCTTAAACTTTCGCCGCCGCCAAACAAGACGGCAAGCATTTACTAGATTCATTATACACTTTATTCGTGCAGTTGTCAAATGATGCATTTGCGCTGTAAGGTTTTCCCTGCCTGTTTGCCTTTCCGCCAGACAGGCTCCGGAAAGGATTTTAAAAAATGTAGAAAAAACCGTTCCTTTGCAAGCCGGGCGGCGGTAGGATATAATCCCCAGTAGCTCCACCCTATCCGAAAAGCTAGCACCCCGTCAAGTTGTCATGTGCATTTTGCCTGAAAAGATGTTAAAATATCCTTAAACGATTACTTAAAAACATCTTGAAAGGGTAAACGCTATCATGAATACTACGGGAACGAATAATCTCATGCCGGTGAACAAGCTGTTTTTGGTGCTTCCGGACTCCGATTTTGCGGCTTTTATGACGGAATG
>PWZK01000368.1 GCA_003567495.1 Candidatus Brocadiaceae bacterium | reverse complement strand
CTGCTGATCAGTAAAGGCCCGGGCAAAGACTACCTTGCCGAACCGCACACCGTAAAGCATATGCGCGATGAATTTTTCACCCCGCAACTGGCCAATCGCCAAAAGCGCGAGTCCTTCTCCGCCGATGACGATGCTCTGTGCAGGGCGAAGAAAATCATAGAAAAAGTAAGGAAAAGCGAAACGAAACCGAAACTGCCCGCAGAAATGCGCGAAAAACTCCTCGGGCAGTTTAAGGAAATACGCGCTCTGTAGGCGGTTATCTGTGCTACATAGACAAAAATTGTCGAAAATGTCAGGATCTCCAACATTATAATGGAAGAAGTGGAAACGCCTTTTGTAGTCAACCTTTTCTACTGGTGCGGCGCAAATGGGGAAGCAAGGATAAAAGATACAAGTACATACCCCGTAGACAGCACAACACCCCGCATTGAGCGACTGCGTTTCACCAGCATTAGTGCACGAAACGCCCAATTTGCAGCCGGAGTTTTCCATGGGCTGCCGGAGATGCCCTTGCGTGATATCATTATGCAAGATATCGACGTTCACATGGACCCGGAAGCTAATAAAGGCCAAACCGCGATGGCCGTTACCGTTCCCGACATGTGCAAACGTGCATTTTTTGCCAGACACGTTGACGGCATGAGAATGAATTCCGTGTGGGTTGACGGGTTTGAAGGGCCTTTTATGGATAGCGAGTTTTGCAACAATATGGACTTAGAGGATAAATCAAATGGATATTAAAGATAAAGTGGCCGTGGTAACCGGTGCAAGCTCCGGGATAGGGAAAGAAACCGCGCTCAGGCTTGGAAAGGCAAACGTAAAAGTAGCACTTCTTGCACGAAGGGAAGAAAACCTGAAAGAAATAGCCGCGCAGATCGAAAGCGAAGGCGGCGAGGCGTTGCCGCTCAAAACCGACGTAACCAGCGAACAAAACATAAAAGATGCCATAAATGCAACACTTAAGACATATGGCCGCATAGATATGCTGGTAAACATTGCGGGACTGGGCATATTCAAACCCGTTGAAGAACTCTCGCCGGCGGAATGGAGCAAACAGATAGACGTTATGCTGACGGGCGCTTTCCTCGCCACCCACCACGCACTGCCGCATATATATAACCGGAAAACCGGCAGGGTGATGTTCGTAACATCCCTGTGGGGCCCCACTAAAACCGCACCCGACTGCTCCGCATACAACGCGGCTAAATCCGGCACGAGCGCACTGGCGAGCTCGCTTAGGGAAGAGATACGCGAGAAATCGCTTAACGTCGGAGTCACCGAAATAAGACCGGGGACAGTGGCAACGGAGTTTTTTGATAAAGCCGAGTACAAAGGCGAAGTGGATCCGAACCGAGTACTTAATGCCGGCGATGTGGCGAAGGCCATCATCGAGGCGCTGAGCGCCAGAGAAAGCGTGGCCAGCAACGTCATCGAGCTGGAAGGCAATAATCCGCCGTATTGACTGTATAGTAAAAAAATGAATAGCCGTAACCGTTGTCTTTGCCGTTTTATTAATTCTTTTTCAAGCGAAGTCTTGAAAAAGAATTAGACCTTAACCGGAGAAAAATATGCAAAAACAAAGAGAAGGCGTGTTGATCAAGAACCCCGACAAAAGATTATCGCAGAATCAGATCGAACTCCTGGACGCCACATCCAGGGAGCTGCTACGTGACCCGGGGCTTTTATGTTATAATCCCGAAGTAACGGAGCTCTTCAAAAACGCCGGGGCCGAAGTCGAAGATGCCGGCGATGCTGCAAGAGTGCGATTGCCATCCAATATCGTGGACAAAGCGCTGAAAACCGCGCCATCAACAGTGGTCCTCGGCGCAAGAAATCCGGAAAACCGTCTTATTCTCGATTCCTCCGAACCCCGAGTGCGGTTTGTCAGCGGATCTGAAACCAACGTGTGGCTGGAGGTCGACTTTGACTCCGACGGCCACCCGCGCTTTAACCCCCGGCCGGGCAGCATAGAGCGTCTCAGAAACGCCGCCCACCTTGCCGAGAACCTCCCCAACCTCGATTCCTTCATCCGGTGCGTAAACATCCGCGACGAGGGCGTGACACCGGAAAATAAGGACGTCAACAAACTGCTTGCAAGTCTTAACAACATAACCAAACACGTCCAGGCAGGCCTCACCGATCTGGATGCACTGGATGATGTCCTGGAGATGGCCCGGATTATAGCAGGCGGTAAGAAAGCATTTGAAGAAAACCCCGTTATATCGTTTATTACATGCGTTATAAAAAGCCCGCTGCAGGTTGTCAAAGATACCGCCGATAAACTCATGGCAATCGCCGCCAGGCGCGTTCCGGTAGTCATCTCAAGCTCTCCGATGGCCGGCACGACCGCGCCATTTGATGAGTTTGGTATGGTTGCACAGATAAATGCAGAGATACTTGCCGGAATCACAATCTCGCAGCTTGCCTCGCCGGGAGCGCCGGTGCTGTATGGCAGCGTGCCGGTAAGAAGCCGCCTCGACACGCTCGAAGACATGTACGGAGCGCCCGAATTCAACCATTACAATATAGATTGCGCGCAGATGGCACGTTTCTACGGCATGCCGTCCTACTCAACCGCTAACGTTGGCGATAACGACCGCCCCGGCATACAGACAACGGCGGAGAAAATGCTTACCCTTACCGCGGTTCCGCGCAGCGGCGCCCAGTACGTTCATTACGCGTTCGGGCTGCTGGATAGAACAAACATGTTCTGCCCCGAGCAGGCCGTGCTGGATGATGCACATATCGGCATGATAAAATATGCAATGAAGGAACCGGCAATCGACGCCGAATTGCAGGAAAAGGTGCTCGACACCGTACGTGAGGTGATGGATACAAGCCACAGAACATATATGTACCACCTTCCCATGCCGACAAAGGAAGATGTCTACGTATGCTATCCGCTCGAAAACGAAATAGGGGGCGCGCTTATGGCAGCACATGAAAAATATGAAGAAATCCTCCAGACGCCTGGAAAACCGCTGCCGGAATCAGTCAAAAAAGAAATTATGGCCAACGTGCCGGGCGTTCTGGAGGATACGCTGCGTTAACAGCCCGTTTTAGCCCGATTTTTTGAATTTGCGATTTTGGATTTGAGATTTATTTGTTGTTTGGTGCTTTGAATTTTGAATTTCTCCCCCTGGCATATCAGATGGATCAACTGCAAGGGATATTTTACAGGTCATAAATACAGGTTTCACAAGAACTATATTCAAAAAAAGGAGGCAAGCTTGACACATAACTCAACAGAAGAACAGATGGGCGCTTATAGCGAAGCTGTAGCCAGCGGACTTTATGCCAAACAGTCGGGGCTTACCGGCAAATACGATAACGTGCGCCGCTACTGGGAAGATGAAATAACCGGGGCAAACCTGCGTCCTTACCTCTATAATTTAATAAAACACCAACGCAACCGCATGGAGCGTCTGAGAATACTTGATCTTGGCTGCGGCAGCGCCGACGGATATGAACTGCTGAAAAAAGTAAGGCAGCAGGACCCCAACCTGCAGGAGGTTGAAATAGATTTGATATCGCCCGAAGTACTTGGGCTTTACAGGGGCATCGATCTCAACGAAGACCTGCTTGACCAGGCACGCACCATCTATGGCAACAATCCGAAAATACAGTTTGAACAGGGCGATTTTTGCCATGGGCTCTCGCTAACAAAAGAGGAAAATTATGACCTCTATTTTACCTCGTTCGGCACATGTTCGCATCACAACGAGGACGAAACATTCATAAACATGATGGTCGATATAGCCAAAAACACCGCAAATTACAGCATCATCACCTGCGACTGGCTCGGCCGGTGGTCATATGAGTGGCAGAGGCTGTGGACCAATGATCTGGACGAACTGAAAAACATGGACTACGTGGTCTCCTATATCTACGAAAAGGAGGAAAGAGAGCGCAGGCGCGACGAACTCCAGCACCTTACTCTCCGGCTAATGTGCAGGAGCGAGGCGGAAAAACTCGTCGCAGAAGCGTCAAAACGAGCCGGCATAGAGATAACGCCCCTGCGCTGGTTCGACCGCTCCATATTCACCGGGCGCCATATGGATACCGGCGATTACAACCCCTACGCTCAGCCGATAAGAAAAGCCGTCAATTCGCTGCATGAGAGCGGGTTACGCACTGATTTTGACTCGCTGGTGATAAATTATATGCCCAAAAAGGGATTTGATTTCCTCAACGACTATTTCAACAAGCTGCAGATGTGCTGGAACCGGCTGGTGAGGTACACAGGGTACCTGATAGAAAATTACGATGCAAAGACCGGCGATTACTGCGGAGATGGGACGGAAATCCCGGCATCATACCCCAAACCGCTCAGGAACATGATGGAACACATGCGGCAGGTGGTTCTGAACGTGGGGTGGATGGAAACCGGCCTGCCGCGCGAGAACATAATCGAGCCGCAGCTCGGCTACGCGCTGCGACGCCTGCTCTCGCGGCTTCAGGACGGCCAGGGGTGCGCACACGGACTCGTGGGTATTTTCAAAGTCGATAAAACATGATTACTTTCGAAAATGTCAACAAAACATACCCGGGCGGGGTGGAAGCGGTAAAAAACCTCTCGATGGAGGTAAACGAAGGCGAGCTTCTGGTGCTGCTCGGAACCAGCGGGTGTGGTAAGACCACCTCGCTTAAGATGGTAAACCGGCTTATAGAACCTACCGGCGGCCGAATTCTTATTCAGGGCCGCGATATAATGGCTGAAGACCCCATCGAGCTCAGGCGCTCCATAGGATACGCCATTCAGCATATAGGCCTTTTCCCCCATATGAGCGTCGGTGAGAATATCGCCATAGTGCCGCGCCTGCTTAAATGGGACGAAGATAAAATCCAAAAGCGCGTGAGCGAACTTCTGGAGGTGGTCGGGTTGCCTCCGGATGAGTTTTACAGCAGACTACCGGTTCAGCTTAGCGGGGGCCAGAAACAACGTATCGGCGTTGCCAGATGCATGGCGGCCGATCCGCCGCTGATACTTATGGACGAGCCTTTCGGGGCGCTGGACCCCATCACGCGGGAAGTGCTTCAGGACGAATTTCTGGACCTGGAAACAAAAATTGAAAAAACCATCATTTTTGTCACACACGATATCTTCGAAGCTATAAAAATGGGCGACCGCATCGCCCTTATGGACGAGGGCCGGCTGCAGCAGCTTTCGCCGCCGGCGGAACTTGTTGAAAAGCCTGCAAACGAGTTTGTAGACCGTTTTCTCGGACAGCACAGGTTTCAGCTTTCCCTGCTGACCAGAAAGGTCGGTGAAGCCCTTGAATCCGCCGAAACAAACGGGCAGGCTGCACCGGAGCGTCCCGAAAATGCCCTGAAGACCCGCAATTCACTGATAGAAGCGCTTGACGGGTTTAAAAACACCGGAGAGGAGCGGCTGCCGGTATATGACAGGGATAAATACTGCGGCATGCTTTCAAAAAAAATCCTCCTCAAGATGATTTCACAAACACTGGGGGAGACGGGATCAGAGTAAGGTCAATACTCTCTTTTCCGCAAAATTACGCCAGTCTTTTACTGTTGGCGACGATTTTTTTCGCTTTGAGCTTTACGGTGCTGTCTTTTGTGGATGCCGGTGATCCCGCCGGAATCGGGCGGCTGCCGCGTCCCAGGGTCACTGAATTATTGCACAGGTTTGGGCTGTCGCTCAGAGACACCAATTTTGTTCACTATCTGGTAGGGCGCCTTTTGCTGACTGCCGGTGGTGTCGGGGTTGCGTTTTTTGCCATGCACTTTCAAAGTGCGGCCGGTGGCGGACTCAATGAATCTGCCATTATAGGGCTGGGGGTGATCATCATGTTACCACAAGGTCTTTCCAGCTACTGGCTGGGGCAGGTAGGAGACCGGCGCGGTCATCGGTGGGGAATCGTACTCGGTGCCTTTGCGCAGGTGGCATCAATAGGCGTTGCTTTTGCTTGGAGAGGCTTTGTTGCCTGCCTCGTTGCTTTCTTCCTGCTGGGCATAGCCTTTGCTGCAGGCTGGGTGTCACACCAGAATTTCATATATGAGACGTGCCCACACGACAACCGCATAGCCCATTTTACCCTCAGCAACCTTGTGTTAAGCCCGCTT
>PWZK01000116.1 GCA_003567495.1 Candidatus Brocadiaceae bacterium | reverse complement strand
TTGGCAAGATGATCAGCGGGACAACGACCGTGCAGATTCAGCGGACGCACGAATACTACGAGGCTAACGGCGGGTGGCATGGCACGATCGCACTGGACGGCGGCGGCGTGCTGTCCAACCAGGCGATACATGAAATCGATTTTCTGGCGTTTGTTTTGGGGTTGCCCAGACGAGTCCGCTGCAGCATCTGGACAAAAGGCCATGACATTGAGGGGGAGGATCTCGCTGCGGCGATTTGGGAGTATGAGAATGGGATGGTCGTGACCTTCGAGGCGACGACTTGTTTCCCACAGAAGACATGGTATAGCCGGACAGATATTTTTGGTTCGGATGCAGCCTACTACAGCGTCAGCGGCGGTCCCTTCGACGCCGCGCGCTGCGGCTGGTTCTACGAAGGTGCGTGGCAGACGCAGCCGCCGGAAAAGGTCGATTCGCCGTGGCTTAATGCTGCCGATAATATGGCCGCGGCAATTCGTATCGGCGCTGACCTGATGTGTCCTGGCGAATCCGGCCGGGCAACACAATCGATCCTCGATGCAATGTACCGTTCGGGGCGCAACAACGACGGAGGCTGGGTGGAGCTGCTCCGCCAGGGGGCTGGCCGAAAAGAGCACGCTGACATCCAGCACTAACCCGCATATTTCATAAACCAACGGCCGGAAGTTTTGTGTGTTTTGGATTTTCAAAAGCTTTTTTTGGTTAAACCCAACCCCGACAAGCCGGAATCAGGAATATGGAATTAGAAATTAAAACTCCTGGCTTTCATTGTTTTACATGTCTAACCGTTATGTAGCGTCCATTCAGGGCACTGAGGATTTGCATTTTTATATCCGTTGCTGTCCCATGCGTCGTTCTCTGCGGTGATTCGCCGTTCGCCTTTGCCGTAGCTGTTTGCCGTTTCCGTTAATCTGCTTAATCTGCAAAATCTGCGGACTGCCATTGCCGTTGATTCCTAAATCCTATGCCAACAACACTTAAAGCGTCTCATAAAGCGTCTCAACCAAATCTTTTTGCCAAAAAAACAAGATAATTATAAATAAGATACTAAAGCCTTGGCTTATTCGCTTTCTTTCATTTGATGTCTGATGGCGAATAGTTTATAATGGTTGAAAGTTCTTGGTGAAGCACGCATGTTTGCACATATATTATGGGCGAAAGATTTTTCGCCCCTGCAGGCCGGTTTGAAATGCCGTAAGTCCACAGTGAGCCTGCTGCCTGCCTGGCGGCAGACAGGCAGACAGGTGGTTCACTGAATAATACTAATTACATTCAATAGCGTGGTTTGCTAAATAAATACTCCTCGGTAGCTCAACGGTAGAGCGGGCGGCTGTTAACCGCTAGGCTGTAGGTTCGAATCCTACCCGAGGAGCCATTTTCAGCTTCCAGGTCTTTTCTTGTTTTCCGCTCACGGGCGGTTCCGCAGGTGCTCAGTGAACCACGTATGTTTGCGCATATTTTCGCAGGGCCGACACATCTTTCGCCCCTGCATAGAGTCTATTGCACAAAAAGAGAGTTAAGACGAGTTTATAGGACTTATAGGACTTAATTACCTGTAGGACGTATATGCTGTAATACACTGAGGCCGCCGACAGTTGTGCAACAGGCTCCAGAATGGTTTGCAAAGTGGTTTACTGAATAGGTACGGAATCCTCTAATTTTCATCAGAAGGAATTTGCCATGTGTTCGGAGCCCGGTTGTAGCGGCGAATCAAGGCATTTGCCGGATATCGATTTGTTGCGAAAAAAAATAGACGGCTTGGATGAAAAAATACTGGAAGCGGTCAATGAAAGGGCCAGGCTGGCACAGTGCATTGGCCGGGTCAAGGAAGACTGTGACGACAGCGTATATAAGCCGGGCAGAGAGCAGGTAGTTTACGAACACGCGCTGGAGAACAATCCCGGGCCGTTGCCGGACGAAGCCTTAAAGGCGGTGTTCAGGGAAATAATATCCGGCTGCAGGTCGTTGGAAAAACCAGTAGCAGTTGCCTATCTGGGCCCCGAGGGTACATTTACACACTGGGCGGCCGAATCACAATTCGGCAAATCGGTTGATTATCGCGCGGTCGCCTCGCTGGCGGATGTGTTTGAAGACGTTGAAAGTAAACGTGCGGATTACGGGGTCGTTCCCGTGGAAAACTCTACCGAGGGGGGAATTCGTGAGACGCTGGCGTTGTTTTTGGACAGTTCGTTGAAAGTATGTTCGGAAATAGTTTACGAGATTCGCCATTCGTTGATGGCAAGATGCCGGATTGAGGATGTTGAAAAAATTTATTCCAAGGGCCCCGTGTTCGCCCAAACTCGCCTGTGGCTGCGGGAGAACTTACCCGATGCCCGAAGGGTAGAGGTTGAAAGTACGAGCCGGGCGGCCAGGCTCGCAGCCGAGGAGGAGTCTGCGGCAGCTATCGGTTTTGAAGCTCTGGCCCGGGATTGCGGGTTGAATCTGCTCGCCAGAAACATACAGGATCGGAATGATAATGTGACCAGGTTTTTTGTGCTCGCCAACGGCATAAGCGAGCCGACGGGGAACGATAAGACCGCTTTACTGTGCAGTATAAAGGATCGGGTGGGCGCTCTCCACGATCTGCTATATGCTTTTAAGAAGCACGGAATAAACATGACGAAAATCGAATCTTTTCCCTCTCAGGCACAGGCCTGGCATTATCTTTTTTTCATAGATTTCATGGGTCACCCCGAAGACGAAAAAATAAAGACCGCGCTGAAGGATATGGACGGAAACTGCGACATGCTCAAGGTGCTGGGGGCTTTCCCGTGTGCAACGGCGGGCTGATAGGCGCTTGATGTGTTGAAATCGACAACAAGTTATCAGAGCATCAATTTTAGTTCGACAAAAAAAGGAGAATAACACATGCGTAAGCTGTTTGTAGCCGGCAACTGGAAGATGAACCTGGATCGGGAACAGAGTCTCGTACTGGCCGGACAATTGAGAAGCGAAGCTGGAGGACTGGAAGATATAACCGTCGCCGTCTGCCCTCCTTTTGTTTATCTCAAGGGGATAGCTGATGTGTTGAAAGACACCGGCATTGGCGTCGGCGGGCAGAACATGCACACCGAGAGCAGCGGAGCGTTTACCGGAGAGGTCAGTGGCGGGATGCTCAGGGATGCAGGCTGCGAATATGTCATTATCGGCCATTCCGAACGGCGGCACATTTTCGGTGAATCCGATGAATTCATAGCCGAGAAAGTGAAAAAAGCACTAAGCGAGGGCCTGAAACCCATAGTTTGCGTCGGTGAGACTCTCGAGCAGCGGAAAAACGAAGAAACTCAAAAGACGGTGAGCCGTCAGTTTGAAAGCGCTCTGCAGTATGTTGATAAAGATGACATGGCTGCTGTGACTATAGCCTACGAGCCGGTATGGGCGATAGGGACGGGCCGCACCGCGACCCCGCAACAGGCCGACGATGTGCATGCTCTGATCAGGTCGCTGGCCGGGGATTTTTTTGATCCTGAAGTTGCAGAGGGCCTGATTATTCAATACGGTGGCAGTGTAAAACCGGAGAACGCCGCGGACCTTCTGGGCAAAGAGAATGTTGACGGAGCCCTGGTCGGGGGTGCAAGCCTAACGGCGGCGGATTTTTTGCAGATTATTGAGGCCGGCAGGACAAATGCAAAAAGCTGAAGGCGAAATTTTAGCAAAAACAGCTTCCGCCGGGCCGCCTGCAACTGAAACTATTACATAATAGCATTGAGAGAAGAAAAAAATGAGAATGGAACCGGAGGAAATACGAAAGCTGGCCAAAAAGATAGGTATCGCAGCCGCTTTTTTCGCGCTTGCGCTCCTTTTTTACTTTCTGGGCCGGGACGGAAGGCCGTTCTGGCGTGGGGTGTTGGTAGCCTATGCGTTGTTTGTAACAGTAGTTATGGTGCTTGCGATTTTGGTGCAGAGTGGGCGTGGCGGCGGGTTGGCCGGGCTGGGGGGAGGTGGAGGTGAATCACTTCTCAGCGCCAGGGCCGCTACGCCGATAGCCAAAGCCACCTATGTTCTTGGAGCGCTGCTTTTGTTTATATGCATGCTGCTTGCACGAATGGAACGTCTTTCAGAGGCCCCGCCAGTCGTCCCGCCGAGGGAAGAAGAACTACCTATGGTGCCTTATGAATCGCCGGCAGACTCCCCGGAGGGGGCGCCCGATGACCACCCCGGGGGTGGCTGAATATGATAAAAAGCATGACCGGATACGGCCGTGCCGCAGGCGATTGCGCTGCAGGCTCACTGAGGGTGGAGGTGCGCACTGTCAATTATAAGAACTTCAGGTTCAGCCCTCAATTGCCGGATTTTTTAAGGTATAAAGAAACGGAACTCGAGAAATTCGCAGCCTCTTTTGTTGCCAGGGGCAATCTTTATCTCAATGTCGAAGCAGGATTGTCAAAAGATGCGGTTGGGAGATTGCTGGACGGAGAGAAGCTGCATTCTTATATCGACGCGGTATGTAAAGTTGTGGGCGAGGGGGGGATAAACGTCACGGCTGAAGTTTCCGGGTTGCTCGGTCTGCCGGGGGTTATGGATCTGAATTCTCTGCCGGATGATATGCGGGGAGAGATGTATGGTTGTCTGGAAGGTGTTTTGAGAGAAGCGCTTCTGGGGCTGGATGAGATGCGCAGGTCGGAAGGAGAAAGCCTTCAAAAACATCTTCTCACACTCTGCGAGTCGGTGCAGCAGAGGATTGTCGAGCTTTCCTCAATGCTGCCCGATGCTCTGCGAGCTTACCAGCTCAGATTGGAGGAAAGAGTTGAAAAACTTCTTGGCGAAAGCGGCATATCCCCGGAGAGTGACTCGCTGAGCCGCGAGCTGGCCCTGATGGCGGAGCGTTCCGATGTAGCCGAAGAAGTTGAACGGCTGGATAATCACATAAAGCAATTCAAAAAAATTCTTGGGGAATACGAACAAGCCTCCGGAAAAAAACTTGAGTTCCTGGCCCAGGAGATGCACCGCGAAGCCAATACGCTCGGCTCGAAACTGCCCTCGGCCGACCTGGTGCATCTCGCACTGGAGATAAAATCCGACATACACCGGTTGCGCGAACAGGTTATGAACGTTGAATAAGAATGTTGAGAATCCCGAACGAGTATTTGTGATATCCGGCCCCAGCGGTGTCGGAAAAAACACGCTCGCAAGCAGGGTCTCGCAGGATGGTTTTGCGGTACGCGCAGTAACGGCAACCACCAGAGAGCCCCGGCTCGGCGAGAAAGACGGCGTTGATTATTACTTTCTGAGCGAAGATGAATTTCTTGCCTGGCGCGATGAAGGCAGACTCCTGGAATGGAATCACTATGGCGGCAATTGGTACGGAACTCCGCTATTTGCGGTTAACAACGCGTGCAGCTCCGGCAAGGCGGTTCTGCTGGTCATTGATGTGAACGGTGCGCTGAAGATAAAGGAAAAAGAAAAACGCGTCAATCTTATTTTTGTGCTCCCGCCCTCCATGCAGGCGCTGGAAGATAGGCTGCACGGCAGGGGGAAGGATGACGAGCAAAGCATCCGGCAAAGACTTGATACGGCTGAAAAAGAGGTTGCCCAAAAAGACAGTTACGACCATCAGATAATAAACGAAGATGTAGCATCGGCCGTGGAAGGGATAAAGAAAATAATTGCAGCAAAAACAGGGAGGGGTGAAAAGTGAGTCGAAAAAGCCAGGCACAGCGAATCGAAGATTTAAGCAGCGACATAGGCGGGCGGTTCAAGCTCAGCACGCTGATTATCAAACGTATGCGGGAATATTACACCGGCGGGCGCACCTTTATGCCTAAAGTGCGCAATCATGATGAATTGTTCGACCTGGTCCTGGATCAGATTGAAAGCAAGGAGATAGTTTTAAAAAAACCCCGCGAAGTGTCATCAAACCAGGCCCCCGGCTCCGGCGGAGCATTGGAATCGGAACCTGACATAGTCCCCTGACCCGCATATTTCATAAACCAACGGCAGGGGCTTATATGAAGGCTTTATGCTTAGTATGTTAAATAGCGTTTTTAGTGTGATTCGGATTTTTCAGTGTGTACCTGAGCTCCGCAAACGGCGATTTACCTGCCTGCAGCAGGCAGGCGGCACCTACTTTTTTGAAAAAAAGTAGGACAAAAAACTTTAAAGTTGTTCTTCGTGTTCTCTGTAGAGAATAGCCGTACGTTGTAGTCGTTAGACGTTTTATA
The DNA here is from genome assembly GCA_003567495.1 of Candidatus Brocadiaceae bacterium. Lineage (GTDB taxonomy): Bacteria > Planctomycetota > Brocadiia > SM23-32 > SM23-32 > PUMZ01. The sequence goes on along the minus strand of PWZK01000116.1, from coordinate 8 downwards.
TAATTCTT
>PWZK01000283.1 GCA_003567495.1 Candidatus Brocadiaceae bacterium | reverse complement strand
GCGTATCCCGGAACGCAGATTGTTCCGAGATTATCCCTGTTTCCAGAGATTACCGGGCGCAAATTCCTTTATTTTTCCTTCGGAAAGAATTAAGGAATAATGTTGAAAAGCATAGCTTGCTATGATAGAATTTCATGAGCCTGTTGCACAATCCCCCTTCACAGAGGATAACTTGTTTTTTCCGTTCCTTCGTGCTCTTCGTGTTCTTCGTGGTTATTTTTTCGTGAACTAAAGTCGTTTGCCGTATGCCGTTCGTCTTTTGCCGTTGCCGTTTTATTAATTCTTTTTCAAGCTCCGTCTTGAAAAAGAATTAGACGCATAACCGTGGGGAAATAGAGAAAGACAATGTCTCGAGAAATTACAAATGAGCTGACCTGGTCGGTTTCCCGTGACAGGCTGTTTAGAACGTGCAAAAGAGCCTATTATTACCACTACTACGGCTCCTGGGGCGGCTGGGAGAAGTCGGCGCCAAAGCGGGTTCGCAGGTTATACATATTAAAAAACATGCAAAACATCTGGATGTGGGCCGGCGGTATAGTTCACTCCACTATTGCAGAAGCGCTGCAGAGCTATTTATTTTCGGGCAGACATGTGGAGAAAGCCGCGATTATTGAAACGGCGAGGCTCAAGCTGCGACACGGCTGGCGTGAAGCGATTGATAAGGACTGGCAACTGTCGCCCAAAAAAACCAATTTATTCGAACTTTATTACGGTAACGGCAGGAACCTGCCGGCAAAGCAGACTGAACAGGTAAAAGATCGTGTTTACGGCTGTCTCAGCGCTTTTGCCGAATCACCGATTCTGAGTCGTATTCACGCCACCGAAGCCGGACGCTGTAAGAGCGTAGATACGCTGGATTCGTTTAGTGTGGACGGAGATTTAAAGGTGTGGTGTGCAATCGATTTTGCTTTTACCGGAAGTCAGGGGATGCTTAATGTTCTGGATTGGAAGACAGGCGGCGAGCATCCGAAAGAATTGCGGACACAGCTGGCATGTTACTGCCTTTATGCCGTGACGGTATGGGGCGTGCCGCTTGAAAAACAGCGTTTGGCCGGCGTTTTTCTGAAGGACAACGCCCGCATTAGCAATTATCCCGTCTCCGGAAAAGATTTGAACGACACCCGTGACCTGATATTCAGCGGCGTGGAAGAGATGCGCTCCTTTTTGGACGGCCCCGAAGAAAACCGGGCGCGGGAAGAAGACTTTCCCGGCTGCGGCGATGCGCCCGTGTGCATGAAATGTAACTTTCGCGGCATCTGCCCGGAGGTTGCCGATGTATCTGTTGGTGAGAAAAAATGAGACATGAAACCGAAATAGAATCATTCCTTCCCCACAAACTCTCCGATGAGGTGAAAGGTAAACTGCGGGTGGCAGGCAGGGGGTTCACTGAGGATTTACAAATGATCCTTGTCTTTTGACTTCGACGATTTTTTATGTTACCATGCAGCGCATGTTATCCGGCGTTGCAGGTTGCGATGTCACCGGCGATATCCTCACTTTTATTTTAACACCATGAGGTAATATGAATGGCCAGGAACACTTCGACTAAAAGTGCTGCAAACCCCGAACAGGCACGCGAACAAGCACTTGATCGCACATTGAAACATCTCGAAAAAGAATACGGCAAGGGTACTATCCAGACGATGGGCGAGGAAAACCAGGCAAAGATGGCCATTGACGCCATATCGACGGGGTCGCCGGCAATTGACATTGCGCTGGGAGTGGGCGGAGTGCCGCGCGGCCGGGTTGTCGAGGTTTACGGGCCGGAAGCGTCCGGAAAGACTACGCTGACCCTTCAGATCATTGCCAACGCACAGAAGGCCGGCGGCATTGCGGCATTCGTCGATGCCGAACATGCGCTGGATCCGGACTACGCAAAGCTCCTGGGAGTGAACATGGAGCAGCTGCTCATCCACCAGCCCGATGCGGCCGAACAGGCACTTGATGTTGTGGAAGCGCTGGTGCGAAGTAACGCACTCGATATAATTGTAGTGGACTCGGTGGCGGCGCTGGTGCCGAGGGAGGAACTCGAAGGAGAGATGGGTGACCAGACCATAGGTCTTCAGGCACGTCTCATGTCGCGTGCACTTCGCAAGCTGACTTCGGCCATATCCAAATCGCGCACTACCGTTATATTCATAAACCAGATTCGCATGAAAATAGGCGTCATGTTTGGCTCGCCTGAAACCACGCCCGGCGGCAGAGCGCTGAAATTTTACAGCGCGGTTCGCCTGGAAATACGTCGTATCACAAGCCTGAAGGAAGGTGATGAAACCATCGGAAACAGATGTCGCGTGAAGGTGGCTAAAAACAAAGTCGCCCCGCCCTTCAAACGCTGTGAAGTAGATTTGCTGTTTCGTTGCGGCATTTCACGCGAGGGGGACCTTATAGAACTCGGAGCCGATTGCGGCGTCGTGGAGAAGGCCGGTGCGTGGTATTCCTACGGAGAAACAAAAATCGGCCAGGGTAAGGAAAAAGCGCGCGTCTTCCTGGAAGAAAACCCGAAAGCAGCCGACGAAATAGAAATGGCCATTCTGGAAAAACAGGCGCCCGTGCTGGCCGATAAAAAAAAGCGAAAAATGGAGAAAATGTCTGCTGACAAATAAACGCCTTCCCCCGCCAGTCACCTGCGTCGAGGCTCAGGCAGGCGGTTGATCGGACATTTGTGCGATGATTACCCCAACTTATGTCGTTGGTTTATGAAATATGCGGGTTATAGGAACAGGGGTCGATATAATAGAAGTGGAGAGGGTGCGCGGGGTAATAGAGCGACGCGGAGAACTTTTTTTGTGCCGGGTATATTTAAAAGAAGAGATTGAATACTGTCGTTCCGGCGCAAATTCTTACCAGCGATTCGCAACACGTTTTGCCGCCAAAGAGGCGGTGCTCAAAGCGCTTGGAGTCGGCTGGCAGCAGGGAACTTGTTTTACGGATATTAAAGTCGTGAAGGACTCCGGAGGTGCACCGTCTGTCGAACTTTGCGGAGAAAGCCTGAAAATAAGCGAAAAGCTGGGCGTAGAAAAACTTCACATAAGTCTCTCTCATACCGCCCGCTACGCCGTTGCTCAGGCGGTGGCCGAAGGATAGGCGCTTAATATAGCAACATCGACAACAAATTGTCGATGTACGAAGATTTTGTTTTTCAGGTTGCTGTGGGTATGGGAATAAATTCAAAATTCAAAATTCAAAATTCCAAATATCAAATAAATTACAAATCCAAAATTACAAATTCAAAACATGCCCGAGCGGCGAAAATAACCGTAGGGGCAATCCCCCGTGATTGCCCTGGTTCGAATGGTCGTGATGTTGGGCAACCACAGGGGGTTGCCCCTACGGGAAATGCATTTTTGTTGCCGTTCGCCGCCATCGTAACCGAGAACCCAGAACCCAGAACCCATTTTGACGTTTGCTTTCTTCGCATCTGCACCGCCTGCCTGCAGCAGGCAGGCTGGTAACGCTTGAAATAAGCGGGTTAATGACATTCCTTCGCACCATCATGCAAAAATATATCAGAAATTTCTGTATCATAGCTCATATCGATCACGGCAAATCCACCCTGGCGGACAGGCTGCTGCAGCTTACAAAGTCGGTTCCGGAGCGTAACTTCCACGATCTGATGCTCGACGATATGGATCTCGAACGCGAGCGCGGCATAACGATCAAAGCCAGCTGCGTGAGGATGTTCTACGAAAAAGACGGGCAGGAGTATGAATTTAACCTGATCGATACGCCCGGGCACGTTGATTTCAGTTATGAAGTATCACGAGCTCTTAAAGCGTGTGAAGGCGCCATACTGCTCGTAGATGCAAGCCAGGGCATAGAGGCGCAGACCGTCGTGAATTATAACCATGCGCGCGATCAGGGACTGGTAATCATGCCGGCGGTTACAAAAATAGATTTGCCCCCCGCCCGGCCGATAGAGACGATGACCGAGATAGAGCAGAGTCTCCATCTGGACCCCGACCTCATACTGCCCGTGAGCGGGAAAACCGGCGAGTACGTCGAAGAACTCATGGAAGCTGTTATAGAAAAAGTCCCGCCTCCCGGCGGCGACCCACAGGCGCCCCTGCGCGCACTTATATTCGATTCCACCTACGACGACTACCGTGGTGTCATAGTCTTTATGCGGGTATTCGACGGCACACTGGAGGCGGGCGACGACGTTCTCATGATGGGCGCATCGGCGCGCTATGAAGCCGGCGAGGTAGGCGTGTTCACACCGGAAATGATGCCGGTTGAAAAACTGCATGCAGGACAGGTGGGCTACCTGGTAGCAAACATAAAAAATATCAGAGATGTGGTGATAGGCGATACGGTAACGCACTATAAAGGCGGCGCCATCGAGCCGCTGCCCGGATATACCGAACCAAAGCCGATGGTATTCAGCGGCCTCTACCCTGAAAATAACAAGGATGTCGCATCGCTCAGGGCGGCGCTGGAAAAGCTGTCGCTTAACGATTCGTCCTTCGACTACGAACCTGAAAGCTCCGAAGCGCTCGGGTTCGGTTTTCGATGCGGATTTCTGGGTCTGCTGCACATGGAAATCATACAGCAGCGCCTCGAGCGCGAGAGCAACGTTGGGGTGCTGCAGACGGCACCGAACGTAAGCTACGAAATAGTGACCGGTGCGGGCACAATTCGTATAGACAAACCATCCCAGATGCCGGACAGAGGCGCTATTGAGTCGATTCGCGAGCCTTTTACCCTGCTGCGCATAATAACCCCGAGTGATTTTATAGGCAATGTAATGAAACTGGTGGAAAACAGGCGCGGGGAATATGAAAGGACAGAATTCTTCAGTGACCAAAGAGCTATGCTGGAATATCAGATACCACTGGCGGAGATCATATATGACTTTTTTGACCGGCTCAAGTCAGGCTCGCGCGGGCACGCAACCATGGACTACGAGTGGCTTGGATACCGTGAGAGCAACCTTGTAAAAGTTGACATCCTTGTGAACGAAGCGCACGTCGATGCATTTTCCTTTATCTGCCATTGCGATGAGGCTGAGGCCCGCGGAAGGCGGGTGGCCGGAACGCTTAAAAAACACATAGAACGCCACATGTTCCCAGTGCCGATCCAGGCCGCCATAGGCGGGAAAATAATCGCGCGCGAAACAATACCTGCAATGAAAAAAAATGTCACAGCAAAATGTTACGGAGGCGATATAACGAGGAAAAGAAAACTCTGGGCACAGCAGAAAGAGGGAAAAAACAGAATGAAAGCGGTTGGCAGCGTCAACATTCCCCAGGAAGCTTTTATGGCGATACTGGACTCAAGTGAGGGGGCGGGATGATCGCTTTTTAATGAGCAGATTTCTAATTGCCACGAGGACACGAAGAACGGATTGCCGTGGTGTTCCCTTAGGTGGAATCCACGGGCCCGGTCAGCCAGCCGGCGACTTTAAGGGCATACATGGTCTTGAACCTATGGAGCTCGGGCACTTTATGGCGTTCTCCGGGAATCTCCAAATTGAAGAGCCCGCTGTAGTCTATCTCGCGCAGGGATTTCATCAGCCTTAACCAGTCAATATTCCCCCCACCAGGAATAAGGTGCTGATCACTTACCCCATCATTGTCAGAAATGTGAGTTGCGATGAGGTGCGGGCCGAAATCGTGAACCATTTCGGCTATGTCCGCAGAGCACATGTTTGCGTGAGAAGTGTCCAGTGTTATCCCAATGGCCGGATGATCGATCAATTGCAGAAGTTCCAGCAGATCCGTAGAACTGGCAAACCAGGGATGTGGCATGTTCTCGATGCCAATATGCATGTTTCGCTCGCTTGCAAAATCGCCCAGGCGACGAAATGACTGGATATTGAGTTTACGAATTGTCTTCTGCTCACGTCCTGAGGCGGATCGATAACCGCCAGGATGTATGACAACGTTTTTTACACCCAGGCGACAAGCGATATCCATATGCATGGTCAGGCGAGTAATATCTCGTTCACGATCCTGTGCAGTGACGGCAGCGACGTCAGCTTGTATCAACAGGTGAGCCTTTAAAGCAGAAAGATTCAGTTCCTGCAGGCATCTCCTGGCTGCATTGATAAGGCTATCCGGATCATTGCTCGTCTCTATTGCGACCAGATGCTCGGTAGATATTTCAAAGCTGCGCCAGCCGCATTCACTCAGGGTGCTAAACGTATCATGCAGAGGCAACTTACACATCGCTGTCCAGATC
>PWZK01000267.1 GCA_003567495.1 Candidatus Brocadiaceae bacterium | reverse complement strand
GCGTATATGAATACAGCCTGTCTGCGTGCGGACACGCACAGGCAGGCGGCGCTTGCCTTTCGCGCAGCTGCACCGCTGGAAACGCGTGAAATATGCGGGCTAAATTCCCTCGTACAGCCCCCGCATCTCAATTATGTAGGTTGAAAACATGTGAAAAATGAAATATACCATAAACCCGGCCACCATTATCCATATAAGTTTTGCGGCCACTGCTCCGAGCATCGTCAGTGCATTTTCGGCTCTTTCGCTGTGATGCTGCGCCAGCCACCGAAGCCGGTCAACCACCTTTCCGCTTTCCTCTGCAACTGATATTACCGAAATGTATGCCTCATCGAAAATCCCTGTTTCTTCGAGAGCGCTTGTGAGGCTTTTGCCGTCGGATACGGCTGCTATCGCCGTCTGTGCCCGTGCCCTGAAGGCCTCGTTGCCGGACGCCTCGAATCCCGTTCTGAGCGCTTCTTTGGTATGCATGCCGGTTTCCAGGGCAAATTTAAAACAGAGACTGAAACGTGCAAGAGCCAGCGGGCGCACAACATGCGAAATCAGGGGGGTGCGCCAGAGCGTTTCATGTACAAAACGGCTCCCGCCGGAGCTTTTTGTAATAAACCACAGCAATGCGATTGTCCCCACAGGAATGCCGTAGCCTGCGGCAAGGGGGGGCAGCAGCCCGACAGGTTGTTCCTGCAACGTGCCTATTATGTATCTTGCCAGAGACAGAACAAAAACCGCCGCTACGTACTGAATGGCCGGCATCGTTATGTTGCTGATAAACCGGCGCCAAAGACGCAGCTTGAGTTCCATAAATTCGGCAAGTTCGCGGAAAACTGTATTCATATGGCCGGTGTCTTCGCCGACCTTAACCATTGAAACAACAAGAGGGGGGATGTGTCTCTCTCGTGCCATGGCTTCAGAAAGGCGGCCGCCCGCTCCGGCATGAATTGTCCACCGGCGCACTGCTTTTGCAAGCTGCGGGTTTTTGCACTTTTTGCCCGCCACGTTCAACGCCTGCCGGATATCGATCCCCGAATCAAGCAGCGTTGAAAGCGAATAAAACAGACGTGATAGAGCTTTTGTATTGGCCATGGCGACCTGTTCGGGCCGGTAATTGGTTTAATAATTAACCCGCATGTTTCCTAATTCTTTTTCAAGACTTCGCTTGAAAAAGGATTAACACGTCACTGAATTTATGAAACAGAGCACTCAGGAAAAAAAAGTTCAAGAGGTCTGTCATAGCATAGTCTCTTTACCAGGTCGGCGGCTGCGCAGTGCGGAACCTGTCCTTTTTGCTCCATGTCCCCGACGACATTGCACAGCACCCTGCGAAACATCTCCGTCCTTGAACCGTAGGACAACAGTTTGCGTGAATCGCTGACCATGCCGGCATGGTTGCTCAGCAGGTCAATCGTTGCAACATACCTGAGATGCTGCTCCATTCCGAAAGGGCTGTCGTTTAACCACCACGGCGCGCCGAGGCTGATGTTTGGGAACGCTCTGGCGATAGTTGCTATTGTCGGCAGGTGTGTCGGGTCAAGACAATACAACACGACCTTTCCCCGTTCGGCAAACCTGTTGAGGAAATGTTTAAGGTTTTCTGCGATCTCCAGGCTGTTTGTCGATATATCTCCGCCGCTGTCGGGGCCGAGCGTCTTTGCCAGGTGATCGCGGTAATCCCGGAGGGCTCCGATATGTATCTGAGTGACCCAGTCGCACTTTTCGTTGAGTTCTCCGAAAACGCACATCATAAACGCCGTGAAATCCCTGATCTCGTTTTCCGATAATCTGTCGCCGGAAAGTGCCTTTGCGTAGATTTTCTCCGCAACACCGCGTCCGACCTCGTATGCAAACGGCTCGAGCACGCCGTGGTCGCTCGCTACGCAGCCATGTTTTTCGAAGTGCCGGTGCGACAGCTCTACGGCGTCGAGAAACCCGTCCAGCGTCCCGACATCGGTTTTGGTGAAACTTCCGAGGGTTTCAACTGACTTTTTCCATTCCCGTTTGTGGATATTCATCAATTTATCCGGACGCCATGTGGGCAGTATGCGCACATCTTTGACAGTTTCTGCGACCTTTTTGTGTTCATTCAGCCGGGACCATGGTTCGTCGGTCGTGCACATGATCTCAACCTTCATGTCCCGCAGCAGCTGTTGCGGTCGCATCCCGGGTTTTTGCAAACGTTTTTTGGTGATGTTCCAAATTTCTTCCGCATTTTTTTCGCACACTGGCTCGTGAATGTCAAACCGTCGCTTAAGGTCCAGATGTATCCATTCGTAAACGGCGTTTCCAATGCATTCGGGCAGGATTTTCGCCAGTGCCATCCATTTGTCCTTGTTTTCGGCGTCGCCGGTGATTTTTTGCTCCGGCACGCCTCTTTTCCGCATCAGTTCCCACACGTAGTGGTCGGTTGCAGCTTCCGCCTGCCATATGTCTTCCCACCCTTCGTCTTCGAGTATTTCCGCCACATCGCCGTGGTTGTGGGCGTCGATTATCGGAAGGTCTTTCACAAGTTCGTACAGTTCAACCGCCTCGGGACCGGCAAGCAGGTAATTTTCGTCCATAAAAGCCATAGTTTCACTCCGTTTTCATGTAAACGTATGCTATGCTCCGGAACCGCCTCCGCCGGAAGTAGCGCAGGCGTTTCAAACCGATCTGTAGGGGCGAAAAATCTTTCGCCCAAACGTTAAGAACATTCCCTGTAATGCCCAAAAAGGGCGAAAGATTTTTCGCCCCTACAACTTTGTGCGCAAAAATGCGTGGTTCACTGAGGACTTCTCGGCCATGATAACGCAATCAAATCGTTTTTTCAAATGATTGTCATTTGAACTTTTCGTGTTTTTATTATATCCTACTGCCTGTCTTTGTCTGGGTGGCCGTTTGAAAGTGGCAATCCAATTAAATGTCGCTGAACGTATCAGAACTTGGATACTTGATGAGGGAGCCTGTATTTTATGAGCAGCAAACAGAAGAAAAGGGTCTTTTTCTTTCAGCAGAACGATGCAGAAGGGCGCACTGATCTTAAATGGTTGCTTGGGGGCAAGGGGGCGAACCTTGCCGAGATGTCGAACGTGGGGCTGCCGGTGCCGCCCGGATTCACTCTTACCACCGAAACATGCCGTGAGTATCAGGAGGTCGGCGGGTGGCCCGAAGGATTGCAGGAGGAACTGGACAGCCATATAGACAGGCTTGAAAAGGCCACCGGCACCAGGCTGGGCGATACCGAGGATCCTTTGCTCGTCAGCGTGCGCAGCGGTGCTGCGCAGAGCATGCCGGGGATGATGGATACCGTACTCAACCTGGGCCTGAATGACGACTCCGTGCAGGGGCTTGCAAAGCAGAGCGGAGACGAGCGTTTTGCCTGGGATTGTTACCGCAGGTTTATACAGATGTTCGGTAACGTTGCTATGCGGATACCCCACGGCGATTTCGACAAATACCTGCATAAAGCAAGAGAAGATGCCGGCGTAAAGTTTGACAGCCAGCTCGGCGCCGATCGTCTCAAGGATATTGTCGAGCAGTTTAAAAAAGTTTATCTTGAGGATACGGGAGAGGAGTTTCCGCAGGAGCCGCGCGCACAGTTGAAGCGCGCGATAAACGCCGTATTTGGTTCCTGGAGCAACCCGCAGGCGGTGCGTTATCGCGAGATCAACGAGATAAAAGGACTCCTGGGAACGGCTGTTAACGTGCAGACAATGGTTTTTGGCAACATGGGCTACACCAGTTTTACCGGCGTGGGGTTCACCCGGAATCCGGCCACCGGCGAAAACAAACTCTACGGCGAATATCTGATAAACGCCCAGGGCGAGGACGTGGTAGCGGGTATCAGAACCCCTGAGGATGTCAACGGGCTTCCGGAGGAAGATTTGTCGGGCTTTGGCGATGCCGATGTCGATTCCGGGGAAGCGAAAAAACTTTACAAAGGGCTCTACGAGCAGCTTGTGGATATCAAGCATAAGCTTGAAGAACATTACAAGGACATGCAGGATTTCGAGTTTACGGCACAGCAGGGCAAGCTTTTCATGCTGCAGACCAGAACAGGCAAGAGAACCGCAGCCGCGGCAGTGAAGATAGCGGTTGATATGGCCCAAGAGTCGCTGATCGACGAAAGAACGGCCGTCCTGCGGGTGGAGCCGCGTCAGATCGAGCAGCTGTTGCACAAACAGTTCAAACCCGAAGCGAAGACCGCCGCCGAAGAATCTGGAGCGGAACTCGGACGCGGGCTGCCTGCATCCCCGGGCGCTGCAGTCGGCAGAATCGCACTGACCGCCGACAGGGCCGAGGAGATGGCGGAGGAGGAAGCCGGTAAATCCGACGCCACCGGCATCATACTTGTCAGGGAGGAAACCAGCCCCGAGGATATCGGCGGAATGGATGCCAGCGTGGGGATCTTGACGGCACGCGGCGGGATGACAAGCCACGCCGCCGTGGTCGCGCGCGGAATGGGCAAATGCTGCGTTGCGGGCTGCAGCGCGGTATCGCCGGATGATGGCGGAAAGACGGTTACCATCGCCGGAAAGGTGTTTGACGAAGGCGATGTTATATCGCTGGACGGCAGCTCGGGCCAGGTTCTGGACGGGCCCATAGAGCAGGAAGAGCCCAAGCTTTCCGGTGCTTTCGGAACGCTTATCGGGTGGGCCGACCGGTATCGCAGGATGGGCGTATGGATGAATGCAGATACGCCGAAAGACGCCCTGCAGGGGCTTGAATTCGGCGCCGAAGGCATCGGGCTGTGCCGTACGGAACACATGTTTTTCGAGCCGGAGCGCATAAGCTATGTGCGCCAGATGATGCTCAGCGCACCGGATGTCAGGCGGATAGAGAAGCTGATTAAAGCTGAGGAAAATGCTCTTCTGCAGGCCGGAAAGGAAGAAAAAAAGCGGATTGAAAAGCGCATAGAGGACATAAAAGAGGAGCTTGCCGCCCCGCGAAAACTATACGATGCGGCGTTGGAAAAACTGCTTCCCGAACAGAGAAAGGATTTTAAGGGGATTTTAGAAGCGATGGAGGGGCGCCCCGTTACTATAAGGCTGCTTGATCCGCCGCTTCACGAGTTCCTGCCGCATGACGAAGAAGTTCAGGCCAGGCTGGCCGAGCAAATGGGCAAAACGCCCGCGGAGGTGAAAAGACGCGTGGAGGAGCTGGGCGAGCTAAACCCGATGCTGGGACACAGGGGCTGCCGCCTTGGTATAACATATCCGGATATTTACAAAATGCAGGTGCGCGCCATCATGGAGGCGGCGGTTGACTGCGTGCAAAGCGGCGTCGAGGTACGGCCCGAGATAATGATCCCGCTCGCCGGAACGGCAAGAGAGCTTGAAGTCACGCGAAACGAAGCTCTCCAGGTATGCTCCCGGGTTCTGGACGAAGCCGATGTAGATGTGGAATACAGTATCGGGACGATGATCGAAATCCCGCGCGCGGCGCTGACCGCCGGCGAAGTCGCCGAATACGCCGATTTCTTCAGTTTTGGCACCAACGACCTTACCCAGATGACCTTCGGCTATAGCCGCGACGACGTGGGCACTTTTGTGCCTGAATACGTTGAGAATGAGATTCTGGATAAAGACCCGTTCCAGTCGCTGGATCAGTCGGGTGTGGGACAACTCGTCCATATGGCCGTTGACCGCGGCCGAGAGACGAAACCCGATCTGAAAGTGGGCATCTGCGGCGAGCACGGCGGGGATCCGGAGTCAGTGAAGTTCTGTTACAGGGTGGGAATGGACTACGTGTCCTGCTCTCCTTTCCGGGTGCCGGTGGCCAGACTGGCCGCGGCTCAGATCGGTATTGAGCTCGAGGACGAAGTGATTGAGGAACTGGCGTCGGCAAAAACGCGCCCGATCATCACCCGCGCCATCAGAGAGGCTGAAGAGGTCTGATTTAAAACTTTTTCAAACGACGCGAAAAAGTTTTAGTGTTACGACAACGACAACGACAGAGAGTCGCGTAGCAGCATTTGTCGTCAGGCCTGAAGGGCCGTCTGATTAATAGCCCGGGGTGGAAGCGCCCTGTCGTTGGGTGCCGTAACCCCGGGAAACCCGTGCAGACAACAGAAAAGAGCCCCGGCAGGGGCGATTCAAAGGAGAACGGGCACAGGGCAATCAATCTTGGTTGAGTCGCCCCTTCGGGGCTCTTTTGTAGGGTGACACCGTTTTCCCCGGGTTCCCTTCGGTCACCCGGGGCTACCTGCCTGCGCCGCAGCGCGGCAGG
>PWZK01000081.1 GCA_003567495.1 Candidatus Brocadiaceae bacterium | reverse complement strand
TTGATATTATACCGCACTTTCAGTGCTCGATTGTGGCGTGCGGCGTGTCCTGTGACTCTGCTTCTGTCCTACCGGACTTTCGCGCCGTCACAGGCTTTAGCATGCCGCGCCGTTGGCGCTGGAAGAAGTTGCGTTTTTATTTTCGTGTCTGCTGCTATTCGTCTGATTCGTTGGCCGTTCACCAGCAACCAGCAACTGCTTTTCCGGCTTGTCCGGGTTAGGCATTACAGCTGATTTTCTATTGCGCATGTCAGCTTTGTAGTGAGCCCTTTTAAGGGCTCCGTCCTTTGCAACTCAGGCGTTTTCGCGTGAATGTATCTGAAAATTGAGAACTTGAATGCACCCACTACAAGCCCGAAACGGCGGGGGCAACGACTAACGACAACGGCAAAAGGCGGGCGAGGACGCCCGCGTTCCCGGGAAAGGCAACGGCCACGGGGAAAAACGGTACGTTTTCAGTGAACCCCGGTTCTTAACCCGCACGGGCGTCTATATTAATTTAGCCGGTGGTTCGCTGAAATAACGTGTTTGAAAACAGCATGTGTTGTATAGTACACTATGTCATGTGGACGACATTTCTTTTTAGTTGCAGGTCGAACGGTAAGTGCTCATTAAAAAATAAGTTAAGTTCCATGAGAAATAAAACGGCCCAAAAATTCTGAAATGTGGGGTGAGGAAAAATGAGTGCAAAATCGGAAAGGGACGTAACCACAAAAATCCCGCGCTCGCTTGTCCTTGCCAAAGTTCTGCTGCGACGGCTTTTCTTTGCCGCCGCCGCCTTCTTTTTGCTGTTTTGTGTCCTTGTAATCGCCGCTCCGGTATGGATGCCGTGGGTGGTTCGGCCGGTTGCAGGCCGCTTAGGGGTCGAATTCGCAGAATATGAAAGGCTCGGCTATTCAAGGTTTGCACTGCATGATGTTCTTATGGAAAGGGACGCATTTCGACTTTCAGTCGAGACCGCGGAATCTTTTCAGCCGGTCGTATGGTTTTATAAAATTATCACCGGACGCAGCGGGGAAACCGATTTTTTCCGGGCTGACGGCTGGTCTCTGACTCTGCATGATGTCGAAGCTCCCGATCCGGTCGATTCCGCTGATTTCATTCCCTACGAGTCTTTCAAGCTCATTGAGAAAAAACTGCCTCTTATAATTCGCCTGCTTCCCCGAGCCACCATGCAAGGAGGCCATATCGCGTTTGCCAACAGAGAGGTTCACACACCCATACTGCAGTTTCGATCCGGGGTTTTAATAGCTGAAGCCGAAAAAACAGTCGCCGGCCGGCCCGTGAAAATAAAAGCCGAAGGCGATTTTACCGCCGCATCGGAGATATGTTTCTCCTCTACCCTCAGACCCTATGGAGCTGTTCTGAGCGCTACTGTCGGTCGCGGGGGCGGTGTTCTTCGGGTTAAAGGCGATTTAACCTGGGAAGAAAACCGGCTGGATTTCTTCAGCACCTTTGAGCCAGGGCGTCAACTGCCGAAAAAAGCGGGGATAGAGGCAAAAAAATTTGATCTTCCCGCAACAGCACCGGGCATTACACAAGATGGCCGGATCGAAGGTTTTTTGAAAGCTTCATGGGAGCATGAATCATATGATGTTAAACTCGACATATCCGCCGGCCCCGGCAAGAAATCTTCACCCTTACCGAAGGTTATGATGCAATTCCATGGCCGTGGGACACTGGAGTGGATGGCTGTTGAGAAATTAAAAATCAACACCCCCTGGCTCAAATCTTATCTTGAAGAACCGTTGCAATTCGGATACGGCGGCAAAATATTGAACGAAGAGTCTGTGTCGCTGCATGTTGATGTTGATCTGGAAAAGCAACCGTTTTTTACCGCCTCCGGCACGCTGAAAAACCTTGTAGATATAGCGCCTGGCTATGCAATGGATCCCGATATAACAATCACAACTACCGGAAAAAAGATTGAAGCGTTCGCTGTCTACTGCGAGCGGATATTAATTGAATCCGGGATAGACCGCGAGCAAGTAAATCTTACGTCGCAGATTCTTTTCATGGAAGGGCTGGAAATGCGAGCTGAAGCAAGTTTGCCGATGGGCGGAGACGCATGGGGTTCCCTGTTTAAGGAGAGGAAATTGCCGGATTGGAAGCTTCTCAAGGGCCGGCTGATGGTCGAGGATGCCGGCCTGGAGCCGATTGCGCAAATGTTTCCCGAGCTCTTAAGCGACGGCGGTCGCCTCTCGGCTGATATTTCTTTCGAGGGCGGTGAGTTCAAAAAAGGTCGCTTAAGTCTTGACGGGGCATCCACACGCCCCCTGATGCCGGCCGGGCCTATGAGGGACATTCGGGCACGCCTCGGGTTTAAAGGACGCTCGGTTATAGTGGAGGAGTTATCGTGTAAGTTGGGAGGGGAACGTCTGACAGTGGAAGGCATTATTGAGTTGGATGCTGATATGATACCGCTATTCAATCTGACTATGCAGGGCGAAAACATCCCGCTCATTCGTCAGCCCGGTTTTGTTGTAAGAAGCGATATCGATATCTCTTTGCATGGCGAAGGCATGGAGAAGTCATCTGTTACCGGACTAATCCGGCTGCGCGACAGCATGGTTGTGACTGATTGGCGCTCAATAACCCCGAGGTTTTCGGTGGAGTCTCCGCAGCGGCGTCCGCCGTTTTTCAGTGTGGAGCAGGAACCTTTTGCCGGCTGGGATGTTGATATCAACATAGAGGGCACTGAGTTTTTGTCGGCCAGAGCTCCCGCCTTCCAGGGCCTGTTCTCAATCGAGATGGTACTGGAAGGCACTCTTGCTGAGCCCGTACTGATCGGCAATTTGACAGTTGATTCGGGGCTGGTGCGATTTCCCTTTGCTTCACTGGATATCGAGCACGGGATGGTCAGCATCACGCGGGATGCACCTTTTGTCCCGCGTCTTTCGCTCGTTGCTTCATCGCGCACCTATGGCTATGATGTTGAGATGCACCTGCATGGAACCGCCTACGAACCCGCATTAGAGTTCAGTTCACACCCGCCCCTCAGCTCTCAGGCGATACTGTTGATGATAACAGCGGGCGAACTGCCCCGTGACGAGCTGGCATTTACCGGGCAGCAAAAAGCTACTAAGCTGACTTTTTATATCGTTCGGAACCTGCTTGCAGGTTTTGGCGACAACGGTGATCTCGTGCGGCGCCTGAACGTGCGGTCCGGGGAGAATATATCCCGGCAGGGCCGCGAAACATTTTATGTCGAGTTTATGCTGCTGCCAGGACTGGGAATTTTAGCCGAATATGATCGGTTTGACGCTTTCAATTTTGGGGTGAAATGGAGGTTCTTTGTGAGATGAAACTGTCCCGCTCATTTCATAAACCAACAACATAAGTTAATGTAAAGGCCAGGTAATCAATATGTTAAATAGCGTTTTAAGGGTGATTCGGATTTTACAGTGTGTGCCTGAGCTCTGCAAACGACGGTTTACCCTTCGGGCGCGTCCCCAGCGGCGCATCTGCTTTAGAAATCTGCACTTGCAGTATACGAATACAGCGGCGTTTGATTTCTTCGCATCTGCACCACTGGGAACGCGTGAAATAAGCGGGCTGTCCCGCTCATGGATTTTTTTTATCGTCATGTTCACCTGTCTGTCCGTTTGCCTGCAGCCGGCTCTCGCGGGCCACGAAGAGCGGCCCGGGACGGCCGTGCTGAAGGTGCGCGGCTATGGGTTCCGTGGAAATCGAAGGCTGAGGCGTTCCATCGAGATGTTGGATACCGTTGAGGAAAGAACACATTATGACGCTGCATTTATCGAGGACGCCGCCTTCATCATGTTGTCGATGGTGAAACAAGACGGTTATCTCGACCCGACAATCCAGACTGAGCTTGTATTGAAAGACGGCGCCGAGAAATCTTATCAGTGGCGAACGGGTGCGGATATTATGCTGCCGCGTCCTTCAGACGCCGTGGAAGTCCGTTTTACCGTGGATGCGGGTGTCCTTTTCTACTATGAGGAAATACATATTTTCGGGCTCCGGCAGCTTGACATGAAAGAGGCCCGGGCATATTTTATACCTACGGATTTTTTGATCTCACTCAAGCGGACAAAAACTTTCACACCCGGGAAGCTCAACAGAAGCATTTCGAACCTTCAGGATGCTCTGGCCCGAAAAGGATATAAGAACGCAAGAGTCATGGCAAAAGAGGTCGAAATGGAAAGAGAAACCGGTGCGGTCACCGTCGGCATCCAGGTCGAAGAGGGTAAAAAACACCTGGTCGGACGGGTGAGGGAAAAAATCCTTTACGAAGACCGTGAAGAAGATGTTCAGGATGTAAGTGAACATGCAGCGGTTCCATTCACACGCGCCTGGCTGCAAGATACTACTATTGAGCTGCGCAACCGTTTTCTGCGAAAGGGTTATGCTGACACAGATATAGATGTAAGAACAAAAACGGAACAAAAAGACGGTGAAAAGATCCGGGTTGATTTGTTGTTTTTGGTGGAAACAGGTCCGAAAATATATCTGGACGAAATTATTTTTCAGGGGGCGGAGAAAACAAGGCAGTCCGTGCTCCGGCGCAGGGTGAAGGTGGGGGAGGGAGAAGCGCTCGATCGCCTGGAGTTGGAACACGCGCGCTACAGGTTGGCCAGGCTGGGGGTATTTGACTCGGTGGAACTGAGCTATGAAGATGTCGATCCCGACAGACGCAAGGCGATATTCAAGCTTAAGGAGGGGAAAGAGATAGAGGCTAGTTTGATGCTTGGTTACGGAAGTTATGAACTTCTGCGCGGAGGCATCGAGCTGGCCCAATACAACATATTCGGCCTTGCGCACCGTTCGAGGCTCCAGTTAGCTCAGTCTTTCAAATCCACCGGTGCCGATTACACATATACCATGCCCGATTTTTTCAGACGGAATATAGACGCCTTCACAAATGTATCTGCGCTGAGGCGTCGGGAACTGGATTTTGTGCGAGAGGAATATGGTGGTTCGGCAGGATTGAGGACATATTCGAGGCCGATCGACAGCGACCTGTCGTTTCGCTACAGCTACCAATCCGTTGAATCAAAAAGGTTCGAAGGCGTTGAGCAATACGGCATGAAACGTGCGATGGTGGGATCACTGATTTTCGATATAACCCAGGACAGACGCGACAACCCGTTATCACCCAGATCCGGCCTTAAACTAAGCGGCGCAGTAGAGATGGCATCTCAAGTTTTTATGGGAGATGCCAATTATCAGCAATTGAATCTGGGTTCATCCTGGCACAGGGGGGTGGGACGCGGGGTTTATTTCAACCTGGGTTTTAAACACGGTCTGACCAACACTTCCGGCAGGGCACGGAATAATTTACCTTTTAACAAGCGTTTTTTCCCGGGCGGCGACAATTCGGTGCGCGGTTATCAGTATGGGGGGGCGGCCCCGAAAGACGAAGATAAAAAACTTATAGGTGCTGAAACATATACACTTCTGAATCTCGAGCTTGAACAGATAATGACGCCGTCATGGTCGCTGGTATTGTTTGCAGACGGTCTGGCTATGGCGCAGAGCATCCGGAACTATCCTTACGATGAGACGCTTTATTCTCTTGGCGGAGGATTGCGATACAGCACATTCATGGGCCCGCTGCGTGTTGAATACGGTCATAACCCTTCCCCCAGATCCGGCGACCCCACAGGCACACTGCACATTTCACTGGGATTTCCGTTTTAATTATATTCCTATGAATATCGCGTAGACGAGCCCCGGGGGAGCGACTCAATTTCACATATCCTGATCTCCGAGAAAAGGCCATGATACCTTTTTTTTGCTTTTCGGGGCTGATTCAGAAAGATCGCCAATATCAAATGACCCCCGTCGGCTCACGATAAATCGGGATCGATATCGCTATCGGAATCGGGATCGTTCTTTGTGCTTTCCCGGTTTTTTCAAAAGCCTATCCCGCATAATCGGTAGCAAGCCGATATACATCGAATTTTCAAGTCCCAGACCATTTTTATTCGATCCCGATCCCGATCCCGATAGCGACTTCGCTTATATTAATCTTGTCGTCGGTTTATGAAATATGGGGGGTAGCCTTCAGGCCCGAAGGGCCGTCTCTGACGTAGCCCCGGGCGGAGGCGCCGGGTTGTTTCGGCGCCGTACGGATAAATATCCAATGTCCAATAACCAGGTAAAGAACCGGCCTTTTTTTGCTCGCCTTGTTTGAAAACACAGCTGCTTTCAGCGCCAGCGGCGCGGCATGCTAAAGCCTGTGACGGCGCGAAAGTCCGGCAGGACTGAAGCAGAGTCACAGGACACGCCGCACGCCGCAATCGAGCACTGAAAGTGCGGTATAATATC
>PWZK01000092.1 GCA_003567495.1 Candidatus Brocadiaceae bacterium | reverse complement strand
GTAGCCGTAGCCGTAGCCGTAGCCGAGCCGTAGCCGAGCCGTAGCCGTAGCCGTAGCCGAGCCGTAGCCGTAGCCGTTATACTAATTCTTTTCAAGTTCGTTTTTGAAAAGAATTAACACTGACAACATTAAACAGGGGAAGAACAACATGTCACAGCACGCCAATGACCAAATCCAGGCACACAGTTCCGCCTGCGACCACCAGAACGTAGGATCCCTGCAGACGCGTTTGGTTATAACACTTATAGGCGGGCTGCTCATACTCAACAGTTTCATAGCGGATCATTTTTTCTTCTCCGAGCAGCCGGAGATAGGGTCTATAAGCGCGTTGATAGGAGCGCTGATAGTCGGGCTGCCCATCATGATCGGCGGGTTCAAGGAGATGAGCCGGGGGCGCATGCACATGTCCACGCTGGTGGCCGTTGCCGTTCTTGCTGCCTTTGTGCTTGCGGATTACAGGGTTGCCGGTATTGTTGCGTTTTTTATGCTTATCGCCACATTGATCGAGGAGCAGACCGCCGCCGGGGCGAGGGAATCCGTGGAAAAACTCATGCGTTTTCAGCCGAGTAAGGCGGAGCTCATCAGCGGCGAAGTAGTGGAGGTCTCGCAGCTGAAGCCGGGCGACCGTATAAGGCTCAGACCGGGCGATCGCGTGCCCGCCGACGGAAAGATAATAAGCGGTCATACCGCCATCAACGAGGCAACCATTACCGGCGAGTCACTGCCGGCCGACAAGATGCCGGGCGACGAGGTGTTTGCCGGAACCCACAACCTCACAGGTGCAATGGAAGTGGAGGTGGAAAGCACCGGTGAAGACACCACGCTCGGGAAGGTAAAGAATCTCATCCTTGAGGCCGAGGGCACCAAGACAAGGCTGATGCAGATTATAGACAAATACGCTCAGTGGTACACTCCGGTGATACTTATGCTGGCTGCAATTGTGGGTGTGTTTACAAGGGATCCACACAGAGTCATAACCGTGCTTGTCATAGCCTGTCCCTGCGCTTTCGTGCTGGCTACGCCCACCGCGATGGTGGCCGGGCTTACCGCAGCGGCGCGGCTGGGAATTTTGGTCAAAAATGTAACGCACCTGGAGCTGGCCGGCGATCTGACAGCCATCGTTTTTGATAAAACCGGCACGCTGACCACCGGGGAGCTGACCGTTACCAGCCTCAACCCGCTCGAAGAAGAGGAAGGCACGGAGCTGCTGCGCGCGGCCGCCGGCCTGGAACAGGATTCACGGCATCCGGTGGCAAAGGCGGTTACCGCAATAGCGCACAAGGCCAACATCAGGCCGGGCAAAGCGGAAAACCTGAAGGAGGCGGCCGGAAAAGGCGTGAAGGGCACGGTCGACGGCGCCGAGGTTATTGTCGGGAGGTCCTCATGGCTCCGGGAACAGGGCGTTGATATGGCGATGGCGGAGACCGATGAGCATCAGGAACAGGTCGCCGGCCTCAGCCTGCTTTACGTCGCCAGTGACGGCCGGTGTCTCGGCTGGATAGGGCTGGAGGACAGAGCGCGCGAGGAGGCGCAGCACGCCACTTCAATGCTGAAAGAAATGGGGATGGAGCGCCTTACAATGCTAACCGGGGACAGGTGGAGTGTGGCGAAAAAAGTGGCCCGCGAGCTTGGCTGCACCGACGTTCAGGCGGAATGTCTGCCCGAGCAAAAGCTGCGTCTGGTTGAAAACATGCAGAAAGAGGGCCATACGGTGGCGGTGGTCGGCGACGGGGTAAACGATGCGCCTGCACTGGCGGCCGGTAATCTCGGGATTGCAATGGGCGCTGCGGGCAGCGACGTTGCAATCAGCAGTGCGTCTATAGCGCTTCTTAACAACGATCTTGAGCGGCTCCCGATGCTGGTATCGCTTTCCCGGAAATTAAGATCGCTTATCACTCAGAACCTTCTGATCGGGGGTGCGTTTGTTGTCGTGGGCTCCGGGTTGGCCGGATTTGGCTATTTTGGCCCAATTGCCGCGGCTGTGCTGCATAATATAAGTTCTTTTATAGTCATATTCAACAGCGCCAGACTGGTGCGGTTTGAAGAAGCAAAAACACAGGCCGAGGCGGCCGAGGCGGAAGGCGGCCCGCAGGCCGCGCCGGAGCCGGCTGCGGTTTAATGTGCTGCCGGATATACACACTTTGGTGATAATATATGCAACCTATTATACAGACACTCGAGCTGACAAAAAATTACAAGGATTTTTGGGGCAGAGGGCATGTTCGTGCTCTGGACTCGCTTAACCTTGATGTACACCGCGGCGAGGTTTTCGGGCTGCTCGGGCCCAACGGTTCGGGGAAGACTACCACAGTCAAGTTGCTGCTCGGTCTTCTTTTTCCCACCCGCGGCGTTGTCAGGGTTTTCGGGGCCGACCCCCGCCAGGTTGATGTGAAGGAACGGATCGGGTATATGCCCGAAGAATCGCACCTTTACGATTATCTGAATGCGCGCGAAACGCTTGACTTTTTTGGCAGGCTTTTCGGGCTCTCGCGCCCGGAAAGACGCAGGCGAACCGAAGCTCTTATTGACATGGTGGGACTCGGAAGGGCGCGAAACAGGGCTATAGGAGAGTTTTCCAAAGGTATGGCACGGCGAATCGGACTTGCGCAGGCTCTGATCAATGATCCCGACCTGCTTATCCTGGACGAACCTACCACCGGTCTCGACCCGATCGGCGCAAGAGAGATGAAAGAACTGATAGTAACTCTCAGGGAACGGGGCAAAACCATTTTTCTTTGCAGTCATTTGCTGTCCGATGTGGAGCAGGTATGCGATCGTATAGCTGTTCTCTACGGCGGTAAGATGCGCACTTGCGGCCGGGTGGGCCAGTTGCTTTCCGAGGACGGAAGGATGCAGGTGCGCGTGCCGTCGCTGCCGCCTGAAGGCCTGGAAGAGCTGAAGAAGACCATAAAGAAATACGTGCCTGAGGACGATGATGTGGAGATTGGCACTTCCGAGCGGCGTCTCGAGGATTTTTTCCTCGGTGTCGTGGAACAGGCTAAAAGAGAAAAAGTCGTCACTGCGGGCGCCGAGAGCGGCACCGGAGCCGCCGAGTTCCTTTCGGCGGGGGCGGATGCGGGCTCGCCTGAAAAGATCATAGAGGACCTGACTCAAGCAGGCAAAAAGCGTGTTGAAAAGCCGGTTCAAGAAGACACGGAGGAGGCCGTCGCCGCGCCGGCTGAAGAAAGCGAGGATTTTGAACTGATTGAACGATTGTCGGCCCAAAAAGCGACTAAGGTGGACGGAGAGTCCGAAACCCAGGACGATGGTTCGGCGCCGTTATCGCCCGAGGAGGGTGGTGTTCGTCACGATCTTCTCGAGGATCTGGTGAAGAAAGGGAAAAAACATGAAAAAGAAGAGAAAAAGGACGATGAAAGTTGATTTGCCACACTCAGCTTAAATTTTCAGGTTTATGAAATATGCAGCTTAAATCCATAATAAAGTCTCCGTTCAGATCTCTTCTGAGGTGGGCTCCGGAGCTGCTGTTTGTTTTGTTTTTGCTCTGTCTGGCCCCGCTTCTGGTCATGACCGCCGCGAGCGTTTATTCATGGCTGGGGGGAGCGGTCTCGGACTTTGATACTTTTCTCGCACTGATAAGGGAAGATTACCGGGGTGCCCTGGCCGGTTCGGTATGTGTAGTTGGCGGATTGTTTATTTTCCTGATTTTTTTCAGATGCAGACGCAACATCTGGGCTGTAGCGCGCAAGATGATATTGGAAGCTTTGAACCGGAAAGCCGTTATTATATTACTGCTTTTTTTTGTGGTTTTGATGCCTTCGCTCCCTTTTATACTCCGCACGGAAGGCAGCCTTAAAAGTCAGGTGCAAATAGTGCTTACCTATAGTCTGGCGCTTGCCGAGATGCTGCTGTCCGTACTGGCGATTTTTGTATGCACGGCCTCGGTGTGCAGCGAGATAACCAAAAAACAGGTGCATATTACCGATACAAAACCGCTTTTCAGGTGGCAGTTTCTCTTTGGCAAGCTGGCGGGCGTTACCATACTTTGCGGTGTGTTGCTTTTTTTAATGTCGGGCGCCGTATTCGGCATAGTGCAGTATATGGTACATCCGCGTGTGGTGGAGGGACGGGAATCCTGGGAGACCGCAGAAGAAGACAGAGAGCTGGCGCGCGTCAGGAACGAGGTGATGGTGGCACGCCGTACCGTAATGCCTTCCACGCCCGATACCGGAGCATATGTGGAGACGAGGATAGAGGAGAAGAGGGAGCGCGGCGAGATTGCAACAGCGGCCGATGAGGCCGGTGCGCGCAAAGAGCTCAGAGCCGAGGCTATACGAAGGCGAGCTACGGCTGTGCCGAACGGCGTGGCGCGGTTTGAATTTTCGGGCCTTGACAGGGGTTCCAGGCAGCCGCTTTATATCCGTGCAATGCCGCACAAAACGAACCCGGATGCGGACCATCTGTGTCCGGGAGTGTGGCTTTTTTTCCACCCCCGCCCCGACGTTTCTGAAAACGACGACAGTATGAGACTGGTGGGCGAATACGAGCATCAGCTTGCGCCCGGCGTGTTTCAGGAGATAGCTGTTAGCCCGCGGATGATCGATCGGAACGGCGTACTGCGCCTTGCATATTATAATACCTGCTCCGATACCGGGGTTTTGTTCGCCCATGAGGGGGGAATAGAAGTGATGCAGGAGGTCGGCGGTTTCACACTTAATTTTTATCGTTCGGTAACGATCGTGCTTGCTCATATTATATTGCTGGCAGCGCTTTCAATAATGCTCGGCGCAATGTTTTCTTTCCCGGTGGCGAGTTTCTGTGTTGTATCTGTTTTGGTGATAGGGCTGCTCGGCCCGTGGGTGGTAGAGCACGCGCTGGGCTCCGGGCCGGCGGAAGGGGCGTCCGGCATAGGGTTCTGGATCAGAGAAGGGCTTTCTCAAGTGCTCAGGTGGATCACGGTGATTTTGCCGCAATTCGGCCGTTTCAGTCCGATAGAACGCGTCGCAAACGGCCGGCTGGTCGGTCTGGGATATACTGCCACTGCGGCCTCCATCATGATTTTCCTTCAGGGCGGCGTCGCAATGCTTCTTGCAGTATATTTTTACTGTAGGCGAGAACTGGCCAAAATAATCGTTTGAGAACACATAAAATTTAATATGAATATTATTCGAAAACATCTGATCCTGGCCGTCGCTCTGGCATTTTTGGCCGTTGCAGGCACGCTGGTGGCGCCGCTTCATGAGGAACAGATACGCAGCGACCTTACCAGCGATCCTGTAGCCGGGCTTGGACCGGATATGGTACTGTTTACAACGGCTCTCGGCGCATTCAGGGGAATCGCGATCAACGTCATCTGGATTCGTATGGAGAGTCTTAAGCGCGAAGGCAGGTTTTTTGAAATAGCCCAGCTTGCAGATCTGGCCTGCAGATTGGCGCCGCGTTTTCCGAAGGTCTGGGACTACAACGCCTGGAACATGGCATATAATATAACTCCGCAGCTTCCGGTGGAAGATCGCTGGCCCTGGGTAAGGCAGGGTATAGAGCTGCTCAGAGATCAGGCCATACCGGTTAATCCGGAGGAACCGGAGCTGTATTTTTCGCTCGCCTATAAATACATGCACAAGGTCGGCGGCGACATTGATGATGCACATTTTTATTATAAGCAGCGGTTGGGCGAAAAGATGCACGAGGTGCTCGGCGGGAGCGGTTCACCGGAGGTGCTGAAAGCTCTGGCAAATGCTCCCGGCAGGCGGGATGTATTGCTCCAGGACGAAGAGGTGCGGGAGTTTTATGAAAGTTTGATCGCCGTCGGCTTTGACCCGCTGCGGGAGGGGGATGGCGGCGGGATGCAGATTTTCCGGTATCTGCACAATCCCGGCCTTGCCCCGGAGGATGCGGTGAAACTGATGGAAGCGGATGCTAATCGGGATATAATGGATCAAATAGTTGCTTTTGCCAGGGCGTTTATTCTCAGAGAGAATCTGAAACTTACCCCCGAAGTTATGCTTGATATGATGGACAGGTATGGGCCTCTGGACTGGCGAAATCCTTTTTCCCATGCCATATACTGGGCAAACCTGGGCGGGAGGGTTGCGGCGGCATACAGGGACCGAGACCGCAGGCGGAGGCTCAGAGCCGGCGGGATGAGCGTCGAAGAGTTGCTGGATGTCGACCTTGATGAAGAGGATGTGCCGGACTGGGGATTACACAGATACACGGACATAAACTATGAGAGAATCATATACGGTTCGCTTCAGAGCCTGGTCAGACACGGCCGGTTGCTTTTCGACGATCACGGACGTCTGTTATCCGTAGCGGGGCCGGATTATCGGTTTACCGAGCCGATGATCG
>PWZK01000264.1 GCA_003567495.1 Candidatus Brocadiaceae bacterium | reverse complement strand
TCCGGCTTGTCCGGGTTAGGCCCGAAGGGCCGTCTGATTCATAGCCCGGGGCGCAAGCCCCGGGAAAAGGGCGCAAAAAGCAAAACAGAGCCCCGGAGGGGCGATTCAAAACATCGGTAGCACAATGCGATTATTCAAATTGAAACGACATCATTTTTTAGTACATCGACAATTTGTTGTTGATGTTAGGACATTAAGCGCTTAATTCTTTTTCAAGCGAAGTCTTGAAAAAGAATTAGCGACATCGACAAAAAAATCTCATGATGTTGCGAAAAATTTTCAGAGACGTTAAAATGTGTTATTGCGATTATCAAGTTAAGGTGGCGGTTCAATGGTTATGAAAATACCGAAAGACAGGGTATATACGCGCAATCACGAATGGATACGGATTGATATGGAAGTGGTGATTATGGGGCTTACGGGTCCTTTGCTGAGCGATATGGGCGACTTGATTTCGCTGGAGCTTCCGGAGCCCGAGGATGTTATGCTGCGCGGATATCCAATTGCGGTGGCCGAGAGTCTGGACGGATTACACGAAATCCTGCCGCCGGCCGATGCCGAAATTTTGGAAGTAAACAGGGAACTTGAGTGGGATCTGGATGTTCTTTCTGATGATCCTTATGAAAAAGGTTGGCTGATGAAGATCAAGGTGGACAGCCCCGACCAACTGAGGGATTTGTTGTCGCCTGAATCGTATATGGAATACTGCAAAGAAAAGCTGGGGGTTGAATGTGGGGTTGAATGAGAAAAAGTACAGTGTAGCAGTGGTGGGCGCCGGGCTTGTCGGCGAGGAGCTGGTAAAGGTGCTTGAGCAGCGAAGTTTTCCCTTCGAAGAGCTCAGAGTAATGGCAACAAGCACGCGTCGGCAGTTGATAGCCGGGCGCGAAAGGGATGTAGTGGAAACAACAAAGGAGGCCTTTAGTGGTCTTGATATTGCACTTTTTGCGGGAACTGAAGGCGAGTCCGGGGCCGCGCAGGTTTACGGATGGCAAGCCGTGGAGAGAGGAGTTTTTGTTGTAGATAACGGCAGTGACTTCAGGATGGACGCCCGGGTGCCGCTGGTTATACCCGAGGTCAATGCCGAATCTATGCACGGGCACAGTGGTTTTATAGCGAACCCCAACTGCAGCACTATCCAGATGGTCATGGCGCTGGCTCCGCTGCACCGCCGGGCCGCCATACGCCGCATAGTGGTGAGCACCTACCAGGCCGTCAGCGGTACGGGACGCGGGGGAATAAGGGCTCTTTCGGAGCAGAGGAAAGCGTCCGAAAGCGGTGGATGCGCCGACTGCGGTCCGTATCCGCACCCGATTTTTGATAATTGCATTCCGGAGATAGGCAGTCTCAAATCTCAGAACAAATTCCCCGGATATTTTAGTGAAGAGATCAAGATGGTGGAAGAGACCAGGAAATTGCTGGGTACGCCGCAAATGCCGGTGACTGCAACCTGCGTGCGAGTGCCGGTATGCAACGGCCACAGCGAGGCCGTAAACGTGGAGTTTGAGAGTCCCCTCGGCGCTGAAGAAGCGCGAAATATTTTGATGGAAGCCCCCGGTGTTGAAGTTGTCGATGCGCCGCACCGCTCGCTCTACCCGCTACCGGCCGATGCGGCCGGGAAAGACCCGGTTTATGTGGGGCGTATAAGAGAGGACCGCTCGAGGGAAAACGCGCTGGACCTGTGGTGCGTTTCGGATAATATTCGCAAGGGCGCTGCGCTCAATACCGTTCAAATCGCGGAAAAAGCGATTGAGATGGGGCTGATATAGGGGCTTGAGTGCCGTGGCCCCGAAGACGATTTTGTAGCGCCGCTTGCCTTTCGCGCAGCTGCACCGCCTGCCTGCTGCAGGCAGGCGTCTCATTTTGCTTGTATGGGCACTTAAACCGCAGCATGCCGTAGCCGGGAACGCGGGCGTCCCAGCCGGCATGCCGTTAGTGCGGACTCTGGCGCCGGCGTTCCCGGGGAAGACGCGGTTCACTGAGGAGTTACTTCTGGCCTGTGTTTGCCTGCACAGAGTGAAATCCGCATATATCACCCTATAGGACCTATAAGTCCTATAGGTACTATATGTCGTTTGAGAGCCCCCCAATTTGTTATCTTTCACTCGTCATGGGCTGTCGGCAGCAGTGGGGGGTGAAATCGCCGCATTCGGGGCTCACCGACGCTACTTCCGCGCCGCATATCTCGCAGATGTAAAAAAACGCCCTATGCTGGACTTTTTCCATTGCGGTGCTGCAGCATCGGGGCCGGAAACCGCTTGCGTCGGCAAGTGCAAGCACCGTAATCTCAGCCTTGCATATGGGGCACCTCAATATTGTACCCCGGCCGGTTGTCTGATTTTCTTTCCTTTTTTCCCCGTTAATCGCTGGCATTGGCCTTTTCCATGGGTTTTCCGCAGCATTTCAGGTCCAGCACGCCGACGCCTCCACGGGTCACCATAACGAGGTTCTCGCAGGTTCTGCACATATAGGCGGCGCCGACATGGATAGTGAGGGCTTTCTCCCAATCCTTAAGATCCCAGTTCGGCTGTGACAGACCGTTTTTGTTTTTCACAGGGCGCCTCCCGTTTTCGTAGTCGTTGCCTTTGCCTTTGATTCCTAATTCCTAACCCGGGCAAGCCGGAATCCGGAATGAGGAATGAGAAATAATGTGGAATTAGGAATTTGGAATGAGGAATGTGGGAAAAATGCCGTAAATTCCAACTCCTCATTCCACATTGCCGTTGATTCCTCATTCCTAATTCGTAATTCGTAATTGCCGTTCCTGCCGTTGTCGTAAATCCGCGTAATCCGCGTAATCTGCGGACTGCCTTAGAAGATATAAACGCAAATATACGGGGATTAGCTGAGGACTCACGATGTAAGTAAGGTGGTGGGCAGGGTCGGAATCGAACCGACGACACCGGCCTTTTCAGGGCCGTGCTCTACCCCTGAGCTACCTGCCCTCAGAAGTATGGCATATTTTAACGTTCCCGCGATGCTGCGTCAAGTGAAGATGAAGACTGTTGTGGTGTCACCACAGTATCTCATTGCTACAACAGAATCTATACTTGAAAAAACGCCATAATTCTTTTCGAAAACGGACTCGACTATATTAACTTCTGTTGTTGGTTTATGAAATGTGCTGGCTAAGGGCAAAACGCTGTTTAGTGACATTGCAATTTGATGAACTTTTCAACAAAGAGACAGGGTGTGAAACAGGCTCTTAAGTTCAAATCTTCTTTTTCGTAATAGCTTTGATAGCCGTTTTGTTGGAAAGCACATAGTCCAGGCCGGAAAGTAGCGTTACTGCTGCTACTGGGATCATGACGCAATAAAAAAGCGTGCGACGTGTTTGCATGTCTATTGTATCGGGAATGAAAAAGTAAGCTGTGCGGAAGGACAGGAAGAGAATTATCCCCGTTCCCTGGACTACGGCTTTTATTTTTCCGCTGGTTCTGGCCGCCATAACGACGCCGCCCGATGCGGCGAAAGTGCGCATATAGGCTACTATTGCATCGCGGTAAAATATCACTGCGACCAAAATAACGGGCCAGAAATCCCCACGCACCGACATCTCGGTCGTGAAGGCAAGGAAAATGCTGAACCTGGCCACACTGTCGGCCAGCGGATCTATCAATTTTCCCAGCGAAGTAACCCCGCTTATATTGCGTGCAACATAACCGTCGAGCATGTCGGTTATTTCAAAAAGCAAGGCGAGTGAGAGCGTGGCGACAGCCGCCCACGCGGCGTTTACCAGAAACAGGACGATAAACACCGGAGCAAGCACGAGGCGAGAGAGAGTCAGCATATTGGCAGGGTTTAGCATATGTCTTTGGCGCTCAATGGTATTCGATCTGACATTTCTTTGTCGGTTTGCTCAAATGTAAAGTCGTTTGCCGTTTTATTAATGCCTATATCGCCATAATATCTTTTGTTTTAAGTTGTTGGAGTTCATCAAGCTGTTTTATATGCCGGTCTGTCATTTCCTGTATTTCTTCCTGTGCGCCCTCACATTCGTCTTCACCGATCTCTGAGTCTTTCTTTAGTTTGTCGATGTGTTTATTGGCATCTCGCCGGATATTCCGTATTGCCACTTTTGCATCTTCTCCCATATTCTTTACCCTTCCGGCCATCTGCTTGCGTCTTTCTTCGCTCAGTCCGGGCACTGAAAGCCTGATAACCCTTCCATCACTTTGTGGATTGATGCCGATATCACTGGCCTGAATGGCTTTGACAATATCATCGATACTCGAAGGGTCGTATGGTTTTATGACGATCAGCTGCGGGTCGGGCACACCGATGTTCGCAATCTGTGACAGCGGCGTCATCGAGCCGTAATAGCTGACTCTGATCGAATCCACGAGCCCCGGGTTTGCGCTTCCGGCGCGTATACGTTTCAGCTCGTCTGAATAAACGGCAACGGCCTTATCCATTCTGTCTTCTGCATCCAGTAAAATATCATCAAGATCCATTTTTCAACTTCCTATAAAAGTACCGATTGGATTGCCCGAAACCGTACGTGCCAGGTTTCCCTTTTGCCGGAAATTGAAAACCCTGACAGGCATGTTGTGTTCCCTGCACATGGCTATCGCCTGGAAGTCCATGATTTCCAGTCTCTTGTCCAACACTTCATCATAACTTAGCTGCGGTATGAATTTTGAGGAGGTGTCAAGCTCGGGATCCCCCGAATAAACGCCGTTGACCCGGGTAGCTTTCAGGACGATTTCCATCTCCAGCTGCACCGCCCGCAGCACTGCTGCGGTATCGGTTGTAAAAAGTGGATTTCCGGTGCCGCCGGCCAGTATGACCACGCGCTCTTTATCCAGCTCCGCGCGACATCTCGCGCGTTTGAATCCATCTACTGCGCTCCCGATCTGTAGTGCGCTGCATACGTAGGTGTCGATCCCTGTTTCGTCGAGCACCTGCTGCAGCACCAGTGCGTTGACCACGGTGGCCACCATACCCGCCTGATCGGCCTGGAGTCGCGCTTTTCCACCCCCGGTGAACCCCGCGCCCCTGAGGATATTGCCGGCGCCCACCACGATTGCCAGAGCACTCACGGAGCGTTTCACATCGGCTATTTCGCCGGCTATATATGCCATCTGCTTATCGTCAAATCCGTTGCCGTCAGCTTTAGCCAGCGCATTGCCGCTGAGTTTGAGCAAGACCCTTCTGTAACCGCTCGTCTCCGACATAACAGTCTCTTTTGTTGGCATTAAGTGAACCGCATCGACCACTGTGCAATACTATACACGATTAAAAATCTCAAATCAAATGCTGTTCAAAACTGCGATTTAATGTTATTGATTCTTCTTTGCAGTGAGTCAAACCCCCGGCGTTCTGCGACTTCTTCGGCTTCAGCCAGCATTTCTAGTGCGGGTTCTTCCAATCCTGCACTGAGAAACATATCGGCCAGTTCTATTCTTACCCATGGGTTATTTGGAAGTATCTCTGCAGCCAGTCTTGAGTGGACCCATGCCAGATCCGGCCTGCCCAGCGCCAGGTAGTCAATAGCAAGGTTCACGCGGTGGTCGGCGTTTACCGGTTCCAGGCCGGCCGCTTTACTTTGAATTTCCAGCGCTTTTTCCGCAAGTGCCATCCTTTTGGCCGGATTTTGTACCGTATCGGCTGCTTTTCTTGTAAATTCAGCCAGCCGGTCGTATAAAGCGGCGTTGCCGGGCGAGTAGGATTCTATGGCGTGCATGGAGGCCATGATAAAATTCTCGACTGTTTCGGTATGTGGTGTCAGGCGGTTTTGTGCATTTTTTATCCTGGTTTGTTCGATATGGGCGTTTAATTCTCCGAGTACGAAGCTGCACGCGAATATCCATCCAAGAAAGACCATTGCAGCAAGAAACCCATTTGCCAGGTGCCCCCGTTTCCATCCTTCTGCAACAGGACGTTTGGGCGGGGTGTCGGCGGCAGTTTTCTTTCCGGTTGACTTCTTTTCTGAGGAACGTATGCGACGGATCTGTTTGCTGTTCATTACTGCTATACGGTAGATCATTGCGGTTACGACTGCCAGAGTGGCTGCTATGCCGGGCGAGCGCAGCGGAAAATCAACCACGGAATGGATTGCGACTGAAAAAATGACGCCCACACCTCCGGCAAGAAAGCAAAGGATATAGGAATTACGTCTTAAGTGCAGGCCGCGGAAAGTCCTTACAAGCAAAAGCATCAGAGCCACCGACAAAAGCCCGATCCCGACAAATCCCGTTTCGGCAAAGAATCCCATATACTCGCTGTGCGGGTTTCGAACCAGCGCCTGGAACGGCAAAGTGCTGAAGGCGGGGTAGGCCGAGGCGAATGTGCCGGCGCCGGTGCCCGAGATCGGAAATTT
>PWZK01000161.1 GCA_003567495.1 Candidatus Brocadiaceae bacterium | reverse complement strand
TCACTCCGCCACAGGCTATAACATATCGCGCTTCCAGCGCTTACTTCGGTAGGCGCTTAATGTCCTGACATCAACAACAAACTGTCGATGTATTAAAAAATGATGTCGTTTGCCGTTTAGTCGTAGCCGTTGTAGTTGTCGTTGCCGTTCGCCTTTTGATTCCCAATTCCACATTTCTAATTCGTAATTGCCGTCCCGCCGTTGTCGTTGTCGTTTTATTAATTCTTTTTCAAGCGAAGTCTTGAAAAAGAATTAGTTCCTTCGTCACTGGATATTTGTCTTTATCATGTGAATCTTTGAACAATCCGAGCCATGAAATACACGAATGTTTATGCAGTGGAGATTTTTAATCCGCGTATATTTGACAAGGCGGCGGAAATTAGTTATTATTTCTGCCCGTTTTCCCAGCAAATGCCGAAAGTGTTCAGTGGCCTAATCCGGCTTTTTCATATTGTTATTTTATCACGACGTAATTCAATGAATATTTACCGTATGCTTTACAACTTGCCGGGAGGCATAAAAAAGGATTTGTTTGTTAATCGAAAACTCAACCAGGAGACAAAAAAAATGACTAAAGGAATGAATGATGAAAAGGAAAAGTGGACTGCGGAGGATGTCAGAAGGTGGCGGCTCGAGTTGATCAAACGGCGGCACAGGGAAATGATTATTTCTCCGGGGAGCAGTTTGCGAGAAAGTTTTTTTGAAGGCGGTGAAGAAGTGCCGGATTTTGACGAAACGGATGAGCTTGAAGAGCTGGGCATGTCGGCGGAGTACAGACTGGATATCGGGCATTGAATTAAAGACACTTTGATCACGTTCTGACATTTCAATCAGAAACGAGAATTTACGGTACGTGCGGATTTGCTTCCAATGCTTTTATTCTGTCGCGTAGCGCAGCTGCTTTCTCAAAGTTCAGTTTTTCGGCCGCTTCGTTCATCTCCTCTTTTAACTGTTCTTTCCTTTCTGCCGTTACGTAATCCGCTTCGGGCTCGGCGGCCACCGGCGTTTCCACCCTGCGCTGCCAGGCCGCTATTTCGTAGTCCAGCCCCTTGCCGATTTCTTTTTCGATGGTTCGTGGCGTTATGCCGTGTTCGCGGTTATGTTCTATCTGTATGCTTCGCCTGCGTTCGGTTTCTTTTATCGCATGGCGTATAGAATCGGTCATCACGTCGGCATAAAGCACAACTTTTGCATTGACATTTCTTGCGCAGCGGCCTATAGTCTGGATGAGCGAAGTGGCGGAACGCAAAAAACCTTCCCTGTCAGCATCGAGTATCAACACCAGCGATACCTCGGGCAAATCCAGCCCTTCTCTCAACAGATTAACGCCAACCACAACGTTGTATGTGCCGCCGCGCAGGTCGTTTAATATTTTAACCCGTTCGATCGTATCGACCTCGCTGTGGAGATAAGAGCATTTGATATCCTCTTTTTCGAGGTATCCGCTCAGGTCTTCCGCAAGGCGTTTGGTCAGCGTTGTGACCAGTGTGCGCTCGCCTTTTTTTACCTGGGCGGCTATTCGCCGTATAGCGTCCTGCACCTGTCCGCCGGCCGGTGAGACTTCTGTTTTTGGATCTACCAGCCCGGTCGGTCGGATTATCTGCTCGACAACTTTTCCGTTGCTTTTCTCGATCTCATAATCCGCGGGTGTCGCCGAGACAAACAGCGTTTTATCGATCATACTTTCCCATTCGCCGAAGGTAAGCGGCCGGTTATCCATTGCCGATGGAAGCCGGAACCCGTAATCCACCAGCGTTTGTTTTCTCGAACGGTCGCCGTGGTACATTGCGCGTATCTGCGGTATACTCTGATGCGATTCATCTACTATACATAAAAAATCGTCCGAAAAATAGTCCAGCAGACAGGCGGGACGCTCTCCGGGTTTGCGGCCGCTCAGGTGTCGCGCATAGTTTTCCACTCCCGGACAGAAACCCATATCCGCCAGCAATTCTATATCATAACGGGTTCTGGCCTCGAGCCTTTGTGCTTCGGCGAGTTTTCCCTTGCCTCGCAGTTCCGCCAGCCTCCGTTCCAGTTCACTTTCGATATTTTTCAAAACGCCGTCCATACGCTCCGGCGGTGTGACAAAATGGTTAGCCGGATAGATTGTGGTTTCTTCAAGCGATTCGAGCCTCCGGCCGGTCAGCGGATCGATGAGGCTGATCCGGTCTATGACCTCGCCAAAAAACTCGATGCGTAAGGCTATCTCTTCGTAAGCCGGGTGCACCTCCACAACATCCCCGCGCGCTCTGAAAGCCCCTCTGCGCAGGCCGGCGTCGCTTCGCACATATTGCAGCTCGACCAGCCTCTCGAGCAGGGCATCCCTGCTCATTTCATCGTCCACCCGTGCGAGTGCGTACATCCGCCGGTAAGCTTCGGGCGAGCCTATGCCGTAGATACACGAGATGCTTGCGATCACTATCACATCTTCCCGTTCAAGGAGTCGTGTTGTGGCAGCCAGACGTAGCCGGTCAATATCCTGGTTTATTGAAGCGTCTTTTTCTATGAACAAATCACGGCTGGGAACATAAGCTTCGGGCTGATAATAATCGTAATAACTTACGAAATATCCGACGGCATTTTCGGGAAAATACAACTTGAATTCGCTGTAAAGCTGAGCCGCGAGTGTCTTATTATGGCTCATTATAAGCGTAGGGCGCTCAAGGTTGCGGATGACATGTGCCATCGTAAATGTTTTGCCTGTGCCGGTCGCCCCGAGCAATGTCTGGTATTTTTCCCCCGAATTGAATCCTCGGGTAAGGGCGCGAATAGCTTTTGGCTGATCGCCTGCCGGCGAATAACGGGAATGTAGTTTGAAATCAGACATCTTTTAATCTGGCGCCGAACAGGTGGCGAGCGGTCTGATGCGTTTGAGCGTGGCGGGACCTATGCCGCTTATCTTCTCCAGCTCGTCGATGTCGGCAAATGCCCCGTTGACGGTTCTGTACTCTATTATGGCCTCTGCACGCGCCTGCCCGATGCCCGGCAGAAAACGCAGTTCGTACGGCGGGGCGGTGTTTATATCTATCCGGGTCGGCACGGAAAGCGAGTCGGACGCGTTATAGATGCTAAACTCTTCCGTATAAACGGCCCTGTTCCATGTGCCGATGCCGCCCAGCCCGGCCAGGATAACAAAGGCCGTGCACGTGAGCGCTTTCAGCTCGCGTCGGGAAAGCTCAAACCATCTTGTCGGTAAAGTATCCATAGTATTCGTGAAATATGCGGGCTATTCCCGCACAAGTGTTCTGAGCAGGTCTTCCGGCAGAGTATTTTCGGCCATGATTTCTGTTTCGGTTTTCCATCCGCCACCATCTCGAACCATATATGCTCTGATGACGATTCCCGGGTGTTTCATGCAGAAAAGTTCCGGCATGTCGCCCTGCTCCGTGTTCTGTAGTATATAAGAGGTGTCGCAGCAGTTATTCGCGTAGTGCCGGTAAACCCCGCTTTCAGACAGTTGCGAGAGAATATCTTTTATGCCTGCCAGGTCCCGCGGATCTGTACGCAGTCCTGCGGCCCGGGACATAAGTGTTTTCATGTTATGCCGGCATCTTGATATGGGATCCGGTTCGAGTTCCATGATATAATCCTTCCATGCGCTTTGCATGGCGCGGATATCACGTCCGAAGTTGCTTCTAAATGCTCGGGCGGGGTTTTCCCACCTGACCCGCGACTTCAGATAACCGTCAAGTCTGTCCGCATACCGTCCGTCGTTTGCATGGAGAAGAAAGTGAATTATCGACCAGGCCTGGTTGTACTGGAGGCGTGCGAGCCTGGAGCCGGACTGGACGTTGGCCGCCCATTCACCCTCTTTCATTGAAAGCAGCTTCTGCATCGGCATCAGTGTGCCGGAGCGCGCGGCGTCCTGCAGGGCATGGATGCGCTGCACAGGTTTTTGTCCCATGATAAATGCGTCTCCGTCCCAAGTTGCTTCCGCAAAATATTCTGCCAGCCCCTCGTTAAGCCATATCGGCACTTTTCTGCTGACCCTGTTGTAGAGAAACTGATGAAATCCTTCGTGGTAAAGGGTGCTAAGGACTTCTTCTCGGGTCCTGTTTTCTTTGAAAGCCAGTATCTGGTTTGAACCTGCAACAAATCCGCCCCCGGTGCCGCTCAGCGATGTCGGAGCAACCGATTCGTAACGCCCTCTTTCTTTAAATATTTTTATTACCGGCCGTTCATGTGGTCGAAGTTCGTAATCGCTGAAATGCTTTTCATACTCACGATATATGGAGTTCATGCGCCGGGCCACCAGTCGGGCAAAACTCTCATCCACGTTCGTTTTTATAATGCAATCCGGTGTCTTGATTCGGTAGGGAGCGCGGGTGCGAGCGGAGCTGTTCTGCGCCGGGGCTGACAGCAGAATAATAAAAAAAACTAAAATGATAGCTCTTGGTATTTTCATTTTTTTCGCTGGTGACGACATGTGGTATATGTTCTCCGAGGACTTGCGAAATTACAACGCCTGTATATATTCAGTGAACCACGTTGGTCACAGTAATAAGTATTCATCTGTGGTTCTTCTTCTTTCAACGACGATACGGGGTTCGCTGAGGATTTACCAACGCCTGATTCTAAACCAACTTTGTTTTTATATTAGCATATAACCCGGGGAAATGCAATACAATTGTTTTAAGACGAATCTTTTGATAAGATAGGAAGGAAAATCTTTTTTTCTGGCCGAACTTAACTTAATTTCAGAAAATTTAATGAAGAATACAACTTTTGAACCACCGGTTTCCCATCTGGCCGAAGCCGACCCCGAGATATACGGGGCGGTCGAATCGGAGATAAGGAGGCAAAACGAGAACGTAGAGTTGATAGCTTCGGAGAATTATTCGAGTTTCGCCGTTCGCGAAAGCTGCGGTTCCGTGTTGACGGATAAATACGCCGAGGGTTATCCGGGCAGACGCTGGTACGGAGGTTGCGAGTGGGTGGACGAGGTCGAAAAATTGGCCATCGCGCGTGCTTGCAAACTTTTTGGCGCTGAATATGCAAACGTGCAGCCGCATGCAGGGTCGCAGGCTAATATGGCGATACTCATGGCTGCGATACGTCCCGGTGGAAAAGTGCTGGGGATGTCGCTCTCGCACGGCGGTCATTTGACTCATGGACATAAGCGAAATTTCAGTGGTGATCTCTACCAGGCCGTGAGTTACGGGGTCGATGAGCAGACCGGGTTTCTCGATTACCGTCAGGTGCGCCGGCTGGCCGAACAGGAGAATCCTGATATTATTATTGCCGGAGCGAGCGCATACAGCAGGAAAATCGATTTCGGGCATTTTCGCGACATCGCAGATCAGGTCGGAGCCTACCTTATGGTCGATATGGCGCACATCGCCGGTTTGATAGCGGCCGGGCTTCACCCGGATCCGGTTCCCTACGCTGACTTTATAGCATCCACCACTCACAAAACTTTGAGGGGCCCCCGCAGCGGATTCATTCTTGCCCGCCGCAAATACGCCGAATCTATAGATGCGGCCGTATTTCCCGGCATTCAGGGCGGCCCGCTCATGCACGTTATAGCCGCGAAAGCGGTTGCGTTTAAAGAGGCCATGAGCCCTGCTTTTGCCGATTACCAGGTCCAGGTGCTTGCCAATGCCGATGCAATGGCAAGACATTTTATCGAGCGGGGCTTGCGGGTCGTAAGTGGCGGCACGGATAATCACCTTATGCTGCTGGACCTTTCCGGCAACGGGTTCAGTGGCAGAGAGGCCACCGAATGGCTGGCAGCAGCAAATATTACAGTGAACAAAAATGTCATACCTTTTGATAAGCGCAGCCCGGCTGAAGCCGGCGGGATACGCATTGGAACACCAGCCATCACTTCCCGCGGGATGAAGGAGAAGGCGGCCGTTCAGATTGCGGACTGGATTGTCGAGATATTGATGTCTAAAGACCCGGAAGAGACAGCAGGCTCGCTCCGCAGTAAGGTTAAAGGACTCTGCGATGAGTTCCCGGTGCATTGCTGCTGACCCGCATATTTCATAAACCAACGACAGTAGTTAATATAAAGGATTGATAATAGATATGTTAAATAGTGTTTTTAGGGTGTCTCGGATTTTACAGTGTGTACCTGAGCTCCGTAAAAGACGGTTTACCCTTCGGGCGCGTCCCCAGTGGCGCATCTGCTTCAGAAATCTTCACTTGCAGTATACTAATACAGCTGCGCTCGATTTCTTCGCATCTACACCACTGGAAACGCGTGAAATATGCGGGCTGACTTTGTGACTTGAAAGATAAGAGCTAATTTGTTATCATTCGTTACGGTGGCTTTAGGGCTACTGTTCAGCAATCAGCGGCGAGCTGAAACCTTAAACATGGGGGGTTTTTGAATGGCTAAAGATGGATTTGAAACTTTTGAGGTGACT
>PWZK01000054.1 GCA_003567495.1 Candidatus Brocadiaceae bacterium | reverse complement strand
TTCGTCCGACATGGCCCTGATATATTCGCCGTTGAGCCAATCCAGCTTCTGCAGGTCAAATACAGGGCCGCTTTTCTTCACCCTGTCCCATGTGAAATTATCTATCATTTCCTGTAAAGAGAATATTTCCCTTCCATCTTCGATAGACCAGCCCATCAGCGCCAGAAAATTAAGCAGCGCTTCCGGGAGATAGCCCTTTTTTCTGTACCAGTCCAGCGAAACGGGATTTTTGCGTTTACTTATCTTGGAACGGTCCTTATTGCGCAAAAGGGGCAGGTGTATAAAAACAGGCGCATCCCAACCGAACGCCCGGTAAAGGAGCACGTGTTTGGGGGTTGACGTAAGCCATTCCTCGGCCCTTATAACGTGCGATATACCCATCAAGTGGTCATCTACAACGTTGGCCAGGTGATATGTGGGGTAACCGTCGCTTTTAAGCAGAACCTGGTCGTCTATTTCCGGATTCTTAAAACTGATGGTGCCACGAACATAGTCTATGTAGGACGTTTCGCCCTCCTTTGGCACCTTCAGGCGCAAGGTATGCGGAACGCCCGCCTTTGTTTTTTCTCCGATCTCCCCGGCATCCAGTGCGCGGCAAAGGCCGTCGTAGCCGGTCGGTTGCTTGCGGGCCTGCTGCGTTTTACGCAGGGATTCGAGCCTTTCCGGCGTGCAGAAGCATTTGTAGGCGCTGTCGTTTTCCAGCAGTTTGTCGGCGTACTTCTTATATATATCGAACCTCTCGCTTTGCCGGTAAGGTCCGTGTGGGCCGTCTTTGCCCGGCCCTTCATCATAATCCAGGCCGAGCCACTTCAGAGCGTCTATGATGGCTTTCTCGCTTTCCTTGCTGGAGCGAGTGCGGTCGGTGTCTTCCAATCGCAGTATGAATGTGCCTCCGGTATGCTTTGCAAACGCGTAGTCAAAAAGTGATATGTAGGCCGTCCCGACATGCGGGGGGCCGGTTGGGGATGGAGCCGAACGCCCTCTTGCCTGCTGTGTCGTTTTTTTCATACGTGATGTTTTCCAAAAAAATTTTCGTTTTGTGAAACTAACGCCTGTCTTTGGTTTATAAAATATGCGGGTTAATACTCCCTTCGCAGGCGGGAGGACGGAATGTCGAGGTTTTTACGATACTTTGCGACTGTGCGGCGGGCAATATCTATGCCATGGGCCTTAAGCGTTTCGGCGATATCTTCGTCGCTCATCGGTTTTTGCTTGTCCTCATTGTTTATCAGCTGCACCAGTTTTTTCCGAACTACGTCCCATGATTCGAGATCGCCGTCTTTGTTACGGATGCCACCTGAAAAGAACCTTTTCAGGGAATAAATACCCTGGGGGGTCTGAGCGTATTTATCGGATATGGCCCGGCTGACCGTTGAAACGTGCACGCCCACGGCATCGGCCACGTCCTGCATTTTAAGGGGCTTAAGATACATTTCGCCCCTATCGAAAAAATCTTTCTGCACCTTCACTATTTCTTTCACCACGTTTTCCAATGTAACCCTGCGCTGTTCGATCGCGGATATGATGCCCTGTGCGGCCTGCAATTTCGCCTCAAGGTAAGCACGTGTTTTTTCATCCAGCCCCTTTTCCTGCAGGCGTCTTGCATAATATGCGCTTATGCGCAGTGAGGGCAGCCATGCATTCTCAAGTGCGACTTCATACCCTCCATCGTCTTCGTAGATGCTTACGTCGGGCAAAACGTGGGGCGAAGGTGGATTGGAGAACAGGGAGCCAGGCCTCGGGGTAAGCGAACCTATTTTTTCTACAGTTTTTTTAACCGTCTCTATCGAGTATCCTGTTTTTTCAGCTATCCGGGGCAAACGGTTCCGGGTGACATCTTCAAAGTGATTGTTAATGATTTCCGCGACAGTGTCATAATCCTTTTCCCTCGGGTCGAGCTGAAGAAGCAGGCATTCTTTCAGGTCTCTTGCGCCGACACCCGGCGGTTCAAGACCTTGAACTATCTCCAGCGCCCTCTCACCGCATTCGGAGGACTCTTCGCGGATTGATGACGGAATCAGGCTTTCTATGTCGTGTTCCAGGTACCCGCGGTCGTCAAGATTGGAGATTATGTTTTCGCAAACTGCCTGCAAGGGTTCTTCAAGTGCGAGATAGGAAACCTGCGCACGCAAATGATCCTGAAGCGACGGTTCCGGAGCGGGTGAGTTTTCAAGCGCCTCCAGTTTGCTCCCCCTTTCATTGTCGGAGGGTGAGCGTTTAAACGGCTCGTTCCCCGTGTGTTTTTCATAGTAGTCGGTAAGCTCACTCAACCTTTCGAACCGGTCGGATTCCACGGTCTCTTCTTGCATCGGGTCACTTTGCTCAGAATCCCCGGCTTTATCCTCTTCCGCGGATTCCGAATTCTCGCTTACTTCGGTTCTCTCCGAGCGTTCGAGTTCCAGAAGCGGATTTTCCTCCAGTTCCTGATCTATTCTTTGCTCCAGTTCCAGCAGAGGGAGTTGCAGTATTTCTATAGATTGAATTACCTGCGGCGCAAGTTTCATCTGCATTTCCTGGCGCGCCTGCAAGTTTGCTTCCATCCTCATTTATTGTTCTCCAATGTTTTTAATACCGTTTCAGGCCCCTGATGGCTCTACATCTAAAACAAATTGTCAGCCTGCGCTAAATGGCGCTCAGTTAAGCGCTTAATATCGCAACATCGACCACAAATTTTCGATGTACTAAAAAACTATGTCGTTTGCCGTTTAGTCGTAGCCGTTGTCGTAGTCGTTTTATTAATTCTTTTTCAAGCGAAGTCTTGAAAAAGAATTAGTTTTCTCACATCTCCCGCCTTCCGTCTATGGCTTCCGAAAGCATGGCGGTGTTGGCATATTCAAGATGACTTCCGCTGGGGAGCCCACGGGCGAGCCGGGTTATTTTAACCGGGCCGCTCTCGCCCACGGCGTCCCTTATCATCGCGGCGGTCGTATCGCCTTCCATATCGGGGTTGGTTGCGATTATGAGTTCTTCAACCCCGCCTTTCGCCACCCTTTTTATCAGCTCGGATACACTTAAATGCTCCGGCTCAATGCCGTCCAGCGGCGCGAGCCTTCCGCCGAGCACGTGGTAGAGCCCTTTATAGCCACCGCTTGATTCAAGGGCATAAGCATCCCGCGAGCTCTCTACAACACATATGCACGACTTGTCCCGCCTTGCATCGGAACATATATGACACGGATCGCTTTCTGCAAGAAGACAGCAGGTCGAGCATTGCCTTACGTGTTCCTGCACGTCCCGTATGGCGTCCGCCAGCTCCGTTGCAGCCCCACCACCCAAACGCCCGATATGATAGGCAAGGCGCTGTGCGGTGCGGTCGCCCACACCGGGAAGTCTTGACAACAAATCAACGAGATGTTCTATTGAACCGACGGGTTCGTTCTTCATAAAACTGCCGCCCTCCTTTGGAGCGTTACTATTGAGCACCTACGCATTTTCAGAGACTTCGCTCTGAAAATGGGGCGCCCTGCCTGCAGCATGCAGGCTTCGGCGCAGTACTGTGCATACGCAGAGAAAATTACAAATTCAAAATCTCAAGTTCCAAATAAATCCAAAATTATAATATCAAAATTCAAAACGTTGAACGGCATCCGGCAACAACAACGCATTTCTCGTAGGGGCAACCCCCTGTGGTTGCCCAACATCACGAGCGTTCGCACCAGGGCAATCACGGGGGATTGCCCCTACGGTTATTTTCGCCGCATCCGGCATGTTTTGAATTTGCAATTTTGGATTTGAGATTTATTTGATATTTGGAATTTTGAATTTTGAATTTAGTCCCATACCCATAGCAACCTGAAAAACAAAAATTCGCATATCGACAATTTGTTGTCGATGTTTCGATACTAAGTACCTATTGTATTATAATAGCAATGAACGAGAATTTCCAGCTCATACGACAGAGAGAAGAATTTGCGCTGCATGAGTTTTTTGCGCGTTTCAGACCCAAAGCTTCCAATGCCTG
This sequence comes from Candidatus Brocadiaceae bacterium, assembly GCA_003567495.1. GTDB lineage: Bacteria > Planctomycetota > Brocadiia > SM23-32 > SM23-32 > PUMZ01. The sequence continues at coordinate 2,465 of PWZK01000054.1, read as the reverse complement.
CCGCATATGCCGCATATTGCATGAAATTCTCATTATGTTATAATAGCTGCACTTCAAAACCGGTACCTTTTATTTATGGAGAAAAGAAAAGTGAGCCTTCTTAAAGAAGTTTTTGGCCGGTCTCCGTTCAGTTCACTTGTTGAACACGCCAGAAAAGTCCATGAGTGCGTGAGTTTGATCTGTCCACTGATGCAGGCGGTTATCGATGAAGATTACGAGCAGATTCACCGCCTCCAGGACCAGGTTTCTCAGCTTGAATACGAGGCCGACCGGATCAAGCATGCCGTGCGGGAGCAGCTGCCGCGCCGGTATTTCATGCCGGTGGAGCGGGAAGACCTCGACAATTTTCTCCATCACATAGACAGCATAGCTGATGGTGTGGAGGATTTTGCGGTGGTGCTTTTTATCCGCAAAACCAGGATCCACGAGGATCTTTGTGAAGAATTCAAGGATTTTTCCAGGCAGGTGCTGCATCTGAGCGAACTGTTGACCGAAGCGGCCGAAGACCTTGAAGAACTGGCCGAGACCTCGTTCGGCGGGGCGGAAGCCCGCAGCGTTCTTGAAAAGATAAGCTCGCTTGGCGAGGCCGAGTGGCGCTGCGACCGGCTTCAGCGTCAGATCAGCATTCACATTTACGAGCTTGAAGACGAGCTGGACCCGATCACGATCTCTTTTTATGAGAAGATGCTCCGCACACTGAGTGACGTTGCCAATGCGGCGGAAAACACCGGCGAATTCCTTCGGACGATGATAGTTAAATAGATATATTATGGCATGGATAATAGTTATTTTTGCCGCGGCGCTGGGTTTCTACATGGCATGGATGATTGGCGCCAACGACGTGGCCAACAGTATGGCTGACGCGGTGGGTTCCAAGGCGCTCAGTGTCAGGGGAGCGATTATAGCAGCAGGCATATGCGAGTTTGCCGGGGCGGTTTTGGTCGGCTATCACGTTACTCAGACCATACGTGGCGGGATCGTGCCGCCGGAGGCAATAACAGGCGCTTTCGAGATGGACCCCGCCATGGGTGCGGCGTCGCTGGCGATCGGAATGGCCTGTGCCCTTCTTGCGGCGGCGCTGTGGCTTAACATCGCCACCTGGATTGGCATGCCGGTATCAACCACTCACAGCATCGTGGGCGCAATAGCCGGGATAGGCATAATAGCCGCCGGATGGGCGGCCGTGCGCTGGGGAACTATGGGAAGCATAGTGGCGAGCTGGTTCATATCGCCTGTTGCAGGCGGGATAATGGCGATAATTTTCTTCAAGCTTATTTCGTGGGCGGTGCTTAACCGGGAAGAACCGCTATCCGCTGCGAAGAAAACTGTGCCCGTCATAGCCTTTTTCACCATGTTTATAGTCGCCGCCGCGATATTTTACAAAGGGGTAGACCATATCTTGCCGTCATGGCTCACGGGCGGCGGGGCGCTTATGCTGGCGGCGGGAATAGGGCTGGCCGGAGCGCTCGTCGCAAAATTTTTTGCGGAGAGATATTTGCTTTCAGCAACGAACCTTTCGTTGCGCTCGCAACTGGTTTATGTGGAGAAAATTTTCGCCCCGATGGTCATAGTCACCTCCTGCTGCGTTGCGTTTTCTCACGGTGCAAACGACGTGGCAAACGCAGTCGGCCCCCTCGCCGCGGTAGTGAATATAGTTGCCTCCGGCGAGGTGGCCACGGAAGTCGCGATCCCGCTATGGATACTCGGGTTGGGCGGAATAGGAATAGTGGTGGGGCTTGCCACCTATGGCTACAGGGTAATGCGCACGGTAGGCGAGAAAATAACACAACTTACACCTTCGCGCGGGGTGGCCGCCGACGTCGCGGCCACGGCCACGGTACTTGCATGCAGCAGGCTCGGTATGCCGATATCCACCACTCATACGCTTGTAGGGGCGATACTCGGAATAGGCCTGGTAAGAGGACTGGGCGCCGTAAATAAAAGAGTCACGCGTAACATCTTCGGCTCATGGCTAATCACCGTTCCCATTGCCGCCGTGACGGCAATGATACTGTTCGTGATTGGCCGGGCTCTGTTTCTGTCGAGACTTGCCGATTATCTTGCGGAGGTGTGATTTGCCCCACTATCCCGCTTATTTCACGCGTCCCCAGCGGTGCAGCTGCGCGAAAGGCAAGCGCCGATGCTTTTTTGGAAAAAAAAGCTTAGCAAAAAACTCTGTCGTATAAAAGATAAAGTTTTTTGTCCTACTTTTTTTCAAAAAAGTAGGCGCCGCTGGGAATGCGCCCGCAGGGTAAACCTTCGTTTTTGAGGCTAAAATACAGAGTGTGATTTTTAAAAACAGCAAAAGTGCCCTTTAAGATCAAACTTAATAGCTGTTTATATTAATTTTTATCGTTGGTTTATGAAATATGCGGGCTAGCTTCATTCAGGTTGCCCCGGAGGTGTGGCGAAAAGAGCGAGCGGAATTAACGGCAACGGCATCAAGAGCATCGCAGTAAGCACCT
>PWZK01000295.1 GCA_003567495.1 Candidatus Brocadiaceae bacterium | reverse complement strand
GGGGGGCCGAATCAGCCGCGCGGCGCCGTCGGCGGTTATACTGTTGCAACAGATTTCCGGAAGGATCTCCCCAGGCCTCCAGCAAACGCGGGATGACCGAAGCAGCAAAATAAGCGTCGGCAAATCCAGTATTCATACCCTGACCGCCTATCGGGCTCATGACGTGGGCCGCGTCGCCTGCCAGTATAACCCGCCTGCAGGCCGGTTGCGGAACCGTAATCTTCTCTGGAATAAACTGAAAGACGGGCGAACGACGCAGGCCTCCGAGTTTGTAGCCGCAGAAATTTTTCACTCGGGCTTCCAGGTACTCTTCTCCCGGTTCCGTTTCCGGACAATCGACAACCAGAGACACCCAACGGCGCATCGACCCGGACAGAGGAAACGATTCCAGTGACCCGTCTTTTGTGAAAAAAAGGTGTGCTTCATCTCCCCATGAAGTGTTATCCTCGTAATCCGCCATAACGAATTTCTGGCGGTAAGAACTTCTTTTGTACCTGATGCCGGCCAGGTGGCGGGTGGTGCTGTCGGATCCGTCGCAGCCGACAATATATCTTGTCGCCGCACGTTGCGGTCGCCCGCTTGCTGTGTCGAAAAAAACCGCCGTCGGATTATGTCCATCCGACTCGATACCTTTGAGCTCGATACCGCGACGGAAGGTTACTGAAGGGCATTGTTTCAGCGATTTCTCCAGTAGCTTTTCGGTTTTCGATTGGGGCAGGGTGAGTATAAAACGGAAAGATGATTCCAGATCTGTAAAGTTGACGCTGCCGGCCATTCCGCGATCGTCATGCACGATCGCCTTTTTCACCCTGACGCCGGCCTCAAGAACGGGGCGATGCAGGGAGCCTTTGCGAAGAATTTCCAGCGAGGGAGGAGTAATGCCAATGGCTTTAGACCACCGGGCGCCGGTAAGGCGCTTTTCGGCCAGGAGGCAGCGAATGTTTTGGCGTCCCAGCAGATTGGCCAGCAGGAGCCCCACCGGCCCCGCGCCGATTATAATCACCGGCCAAAAGGCCTTTTCTCTTGGTTCTCGGTTTAACATGTTTACTGGAAACGCGTGAAATAAGCGGGTTACTCCCCGTTTGCCAGTGCGGCAAAGGCGCTGAACCCGGCGCCGAAGGCCAGCAGCAGCCCTGGGCCGCGGGTCTGGTCGCGCTGCATAAGTTTTTGCAGCACGAACATGACGGTAGGCGAAGACATATTGCCGAATTCCTCGAAAACCTCGAAGGATGCCTCCAGTTTTTCAAAAGCGATGTTGAAACTGTTTGCCACTCTCTCCAGCACCGCGCTGCCTCCCGCATGGACGGCCCACCAGTTTATGTCAGAGGCTTCAAGGCGGTTTCTTGCCAGCAGCTTTCCGGTCACATCTGCAAGGCATTTAGCACCGACTGCCGGCACTCTGCGAGTCAGGGTGTTGCGAAGGTGACCGTTTTGGTTTTTATACCTGAGCGCTTCTCTGTAGGCGGGGAAGAGGCCGGTCTGAAAGTCCAGGAGTTTTATGCTGTTGGGCACGTTATCCTGATGCCCCAGTACGGCCGCGGAGGCGCCATCACCGAAGATACAGTTACTGACCGTTAGCCCTGGATCTTCGTCGATTATGTGAGTGGCGGAGCATATCTCTACGGACGCACAGAGGACGTGCCTGCCGTCAGTCCGGTCGAGCATGCCGCAGCCGGATTCAAGATTTGGCAGGGCCGACCCGCAGCCCATGCCCATGATATCGAGCGCTTTGATATCTGTTGCGAGGCCGAGATCCTCCGAAAGGTAAGAAGTCATCCCGGGGCACAAGTAGCCAGTGCATGTGTTAACGACAATCCCGGCGATATCCCGGGAAGAAAGGCTATTCTTCTCCATGGCGGAGCGGCAGGCGCGGGTAAGAATTTTCCGCCCCTGGGCCTCAAAGCGTGCGATCCGGGTATCCGGGTCTTCGTTTAGTATCTCTTCGGGGATGCCCAGTCCAAAATACCGGCCCTTGATGCGACCATCAAGGAGGAGGCGGGCGTAGAGGTTTTTCTGTCCCTCCGGCAAGAGGTCGTTTTTCTCGTAAAATCCATAAACATCTTCCTGTGAAATATACAGCTCGGGATTTGCGGTTCCTACAGCCAATATTCGCGGAGCAGGCATTCAGTTTTTTTCTCCTTTTACTAATTCTTTTCCAAGCTCCGTCTCCGTCTTGGAAAAGAATTAGCTCTTTAGTGCAAGTGTCAGTCTCGCGACCCGTTCTCCCAGCGTCCGTGCGATGGCCAGCTCAGTCTCATCGGGCGGTTGATCCGCCATAGCTCCGACCGTGGCCGATGGGCCGTAGGGGGTGCCGCCGCCTGTTGTGGAGAGAAGTTTTTGTTCGCTATAGGGGACTCCCGCTATCAGCATACCCTGATGGATCATAGGCAGGTACATGGACAGCAACGTGGTTTCCTGTCCTCCGTGCAGGCTTCCGGCGCAGGTGAAGGCCGCCCCGATTTTATCGATGAGCGAGCCTTCCATCCACAAGTTTGCAGCCATATCCCATACATTTTTCAGGGGCGCGGCCATATTCCCGAATCTTGTCGGCGAGCCCATAATCAGGGCGTCGGCCTCTTTCATTTTGTCGAGTTCAAACGCGGGGAATCTGGCCTCCAGCAAATCCTTGCTGGTTTTCCAGCCCTCATCGGCTTCAATTATTTTTGCGGGAGTAAAGGTGTCCCTGACATAAGCAAGCTCCGCCTGTATGTCGTTGACCTCCCCAACACCCTCCGCAATCGCCTCGGCCATTCGGGCCGTATTGCCGTAGCGGCTGTAAAAGACTATGTAGGTGTACATACAAAACCTCCCGACTTCAGCAGACAGGTTATCCATTGAAGCCTTGAAAAATTTTTCAAGATTAAGCTTGAAACAAATTTAACTTATCGGCTGCGGGTCACAGACGTATTGTTCGCTGTTAGCAACCCGGCCACATGTCCCGCAGATGTATTTCGGGTTATTCGAACGCTCCTTAACCTTTTCCAGATCGATATGACACGGACAACAGGTCACTGCGCACATCTTTTCGGCATGATCGTGATGAGTCATGATCGGCCTCCATTTGAAGTAAAAGCTTAAACTGATCGCACTTTTACCAATGGTATCCGAAAGAGAAGAAAAAATCAAGGGCATCGAGTAGTCCGCCAACAGCGGCGCCTACTTTTTTTGGAAAAAAGCAGGACAAAAAAAAAGCGGACAGGCCTTTTGAAGCCTGCCCGCCTATTTTCTGCTTTTTCATCCTGGAGAACCGTTACTTCTCAGAAACACCTCTTCGTGCTCCCCTTTCGCGGAGCATCTCTTCCCGCACTTTTCGTCTGCTTTCGCGATTACTCCTCCGCTCCGCTCGCAGCGCTTCGTTTTTTACCCCGTTTGCCGCATTCCGTCGCTCTGTAGCGGTGGCCTGACGCTTTTCGCGCGTGTGCCTTGCTTTGATTCTTGCTTTGTCCCTTAGCTCGCGATGGGCACGATGCTCGGCGCGCATCGCAGCTTTTTCCTCTTCACTCATATCCTCGCATATGGAACTTTTTACTTCCCCCATTCTCTGGCGCACATGTCGCTGAGAACGTTCCTGAACTCTTGTTTCTTCTCTGCGTCCCGGCGCTTCTTCCGCCACCACTACACTTCCGGCTGCAAGCGCTGCGCCGATTAGTCCGCAAACTACCCATTTCAGCTTCGTGCTCATGATCTTCCCCTCCTTTTGCAAAAAACCCATTATCCGGAGAGCATTCCTCCTCTCTCCACTTTTTTTCTTGCCTGCCCGGGCTACTGATGTTAAACGTATTTCCGGCCCATTTCCTGCGCTTATATACAGAATTGAATACGGTATCAAATCATGATCCACTCATTTTGGCAGTTTGTTTTGACATCAGAAAACTACGGTACAGCCCGCTTTTTCAACGCTTTGCCAGCCTGTCTGCGGGGGGCGCGCGAGGTGCACACCTTAAAATACGAGTCATCCTGAAAAAGGCTATTTAACATACTGGTTTACAAGTCTTTACCTTACCCCTGCCGTTGGTTTATGAAATATGCGGCCAGGGGTTGAATTTTTTATGTTAACGGCATATAATGAAATAGGTATTTAATTCTTTTTCAAGGCTTCGCTTTACCTGACTGCTGCAGGCAGGCTGGAAACGCGTGGAACAGGCGGGCTAACGGGTCACTATCGATAATGCAGGGTGTCTTATTTAGCGGAGGCGGAATATGAAGACTTTTATATTGAGCAGGGTTGCAGGGACGTCAGGGGGAAGAACTCTATTGATACTCGCACTTGGTATTGCGCTTGCCGTGGCGGCCGTGGGGGCGGGCTGTGGTGTGCCTGCGGCTGATTATGAGGAGGAGAAGGCTCTTCGCCGGGCTGCTGAAGAGAAAGAGCAACAGGTGCGGGAAGAGCTTGAAAGCATTGAAGAACAGTTGCAGATTGCAGAAGAGAGGCTGCTGGAAGTTGAAGAGCTTGAAGACTCGCTGAAGGAGGCGCAGGCCGGGGTGGAGGAACTGTCGGAGGAGTTAAGTCAGGCAGAAGCCGAGATCGCTCGTCTTGAGGCTGAGAAGACGGAACTCAACGAACAGCTCGAGACAGTCCGCGCAGATGCGCGGGAAAAGGAGGCGGAACTTACAGCCGCCCGGGCGCAGCTGGAGCTTTTCGAAGATGTATCCGATGAACTGGAAGAAAAGTCCGCAGAGAACACACGGCTTCGCTCCGAGAACCTCAAGCTCAGAGAGGAAAACGAAGCGTTAATGCTCAGGATAGAGGAGCTGGAAGCGAAGTTGGAAGCGGAAGAGGATCAGGATGACTGAGCGGGCGGTTCCTCCGGTCTGATTTGCCCGCATGCGCTATGAAAGCTTTGCAACTGAAAATACAAAATTTCAAAAGCGACGACAGGGCGAAAATAAGGGACATGGCCATCTCTACCGCCAGCGGGTGTAAGCTTTCCGATCGCCGGCTGGTTGCCGATTTTTTGACCGAATATTACGTGAAATATGAGCCCGAACACCTTCTTGTAGCGGAGGGTGGAAACGAGGTCGCAGGTTATCTGCTCGGCTGTTTCGATACTTCCCGCTGCCGACGGATAAAAGTCGGCAGGGTTATCCCCAGGGCCGTAACAAAGTCGCTTCTGAGGACAGCGATCGGAATTGAGAGCCTGTAAAAATGAGGGCCGTTTTCAAAGCCGTAGTCGCCGGTTTTGGGTATCTCGGCTGCGTTGTGGTAGAGTTTATTTCCGCGAAACATATAATCATGCGATGTGCCGGTTCCTTTCCGGCCGGCGATGAAAGGTTTAATGGTCACGTGAATATCATTGCCGGGGCGGTATTTGTTTATGAATTCTACGACGAGATTCAGCCTGCCCGCCGTTCTGCTTAAAGTCACTGATTTAATTTCCGGGTAGCGTTTTAAAGCGACAAGACGGCTCTTCCGCTTCGGATCTATATAGGAAAGGAAGGGTTCGTCCTTGTTTTCTTCCCCTACGGCCTGCCGTGATATGTTTGGCGTAGCATCGTAATGTATCGAATCATGCAGTGTTAAGGTGGGTACGAGCCCGAACAGTTCATTTGCGCGGGCAAAGCTGATGAGATATCTGCGCATGATCCGGGTTTGGGTTTTGTATATGGCGATCCCATGGAATTTCCGCCTTCGCTCTTCTTCCGTCAGGGGAACGTCGATCCATTCCGTGCACAGGTTTTCCAGGTGCGCCGGTATTGTCAGCGGGGCATGCAGAACCTTGCCGCGTGGCCTGGGGTACTTAAGGCTATGGACGAGGTAGCTTAGCATCCGGACGTTTTCAAACTCGTGGTGTCCTTCATTTTTAAGCTGCTCCAGCCCGTAGAGCACGAAACCGTTTGTTGCCCGGTGGTCGGGATGAAGGTCGTTGGGATGGGGCAGATATACTACCTGCGGCTTGACCTCCAGCATAAGTCTTTTGACATCCTCCACCACGGCTGAACCGCAGTGGGGGGTCCCTTTTGAGTAGCTGTTCTCATAGGGAGAATGCCGGCTCCGGGTGTATTTTGAATAATAAAGTTCGTCGCTGTTCCAATTGACTGTCCACATCCGGTTCAGGCCGCTGTCGGGATAGCCGAAGAACTCGACGTCTTTTTCTCCCAGCCCGAGGTAGCTCAGCGCATCCAGGGTTTCGCTTTGCCGTATGTAACCGAGTTTGACCATATCCGGGCGGGAAAACGGCGGGATAGGCGGGCGGCGGACCTGGCCGTCCCCGTTGGTCATTAATGCTATCCTGACCGGAGTCCCCGATTTTACATACCGCTGGATCACTCCCCCGGTCGCCAGTATTTCGTCGTCGTTGTGGGGAGCGAATACCAGTATCTTATCGCCGCTGGTAAATTCCGCCGGTTTGTTCCGATTCATTCCCTTAACCCGCATATTTCATAAACCAACGGCAAATTTTAAAATAACAGACTGTTATGTTTAATCTTGCAAGCATATTTTGCAGCTTTTGAAAATCACACTCTGTATTTTAGCTTCAAAAACGGCGGTTTACCCTGCGGGCGCGCTCCCAGCGGTGCATCTGCTTTGTCAGGCTGCGCTTCGCGTATATGAATACAGCGGCG
>PWZK01000260.1 GCA_003567495.1 Candidatus Brocadiaceae bacterium | reverse complement strand
TTTCTAGGAGCCATTTGTCACTCCTTACTAGGTGTCGTGGCCCTGCTCCACAGTGATCATCACGCCGGGGCCGGACTTGACGCTGTCCATCTTGTAGTCCCATGAGCCGTCATCACCAAGCTGATTGGAGGCGGAGCCCGACGCCGGATTTTTGTCGCCATCGAAGGCGAACCCGAGCACGTCGATCTGGTAGTGCAAGTTGCCGCGGACCGTCATGGCTTGTCCGTGGGTCGTGACGGATTTATCCGTCTCCCACGTGGGCGTGAGCAGGTCCGTCAAGGTCAGCGCGCCGGGGCGCAACGCCAGGATCCGGTAGTGATCGGTAGGCGATTGCTCGACGTGCAGATTGGCGTTATCGGTTACGAGCACCGGGATACCAAGCGTGGCCGGGCTGCCCTCTCGGATGGTGACCCCGGTCACACCATCGAACTTCTCTTCGACCGCATGGTCGATGAGATCCGCGTACGTGACGCTGTGCATGACGAGCATACCCACCTCGTCGCGCCGGTCGCCAAGTTTTGCGAGGCCCTGGTTCAGCTTCTTATAGTCGAACTTGTTCGAGCCGTCGCCGTGCTTCATATCGCTCTCACTGTCCATCGCGGCGATCAACGCTTCCAGCCCCGTGTCGCAACGATCCTTGAGTGTGTCGAGCGCGAACTTTTCGCCCATCATCATACTCAATGTTTCAGGGTCCCAGTCGCGGCCCTGCAACCAAAGTAGCAGGTCATAGGCTTTCAACGTTACGGCGCGAAGCACCGTGGGGCGAAGCCATTCATCCGTCTGCACGGCGTTAACAGTAACGTCAGTGTCGAGGTCTTCGTGGTCGCGCCGGTGCACGGTATCAATCGTCTCGAAGAAGCTCTCGCGCTGCTCAAAACCGAGAGCAGAACCGCTTGTGAGGCGCATAGTGTTAGCCGATGCGCCGTTGAAAATCCCGACCACATCGCGGACCTTCTCTACGAATGCGCCGTGGATCAGATCCGGGTAAATCACGTTGTCGCTGAGCGTGCTAGGCATTTTCTATGCCTCCTATGCTTTATTTTCGGCATCTCTCAACTGCCAGTATTTGGCTTTGTCGTGTGTAAAGAGATGCGCTTTTTGTTCCGGTGTCATTTCACTTAGTTTCTTACCGCCACCCTCGGGGCGTTGGTCCGGTGTTTCGGCGCCGCCGCCTGTGTTCTGCTTGCCTCGCCGCCAGAATGAGCCCTTGTCACCTTCGATAAACCGCTCCAGGAACTTACCCGGCGCGTGACCGTCAATTGTTACTTGACCGTCCTGAATAACAACCTCGTGCTTATTCTGTAGGTACGTAGCAAGCGCATCAAGCCCCTCGGGGGCAATCGGGAGATTGTTGGCCGCGTCTCTGAGCTGGCTTTCGTACTCCCGCGCTTCGTACTGTTGCCGCAGCTGGTCTCGCTCTTGCTGGAGCGTCTGGAGGTTCTCTTCGTACTCGCTGCGGACGGCGGCCCTGATTTTCTCCGGGTCACCCTCGGCTTCTAGCGCCTTACGCTCCATTTCCTTGCGGGCCTTTTCAGCCTCATCGGCGCGTTTCTGCGCCTCTTTCTTCTCTTTCAATAATGTGTCGCGATTACCCTTCAAGCCTTCGGTTGCCTCGGCGATCATCGCCTCGACGTCGGCTTTTGTGAAGGTTTCCGTGCCCTGTTCACCCTCTGGGCTATTCTGCTCTTCGCTCATCATTCACTCCTGCGGCTCCGCCGCCTTGGTCATCCGCCCCAAGCTCCTGCTCAGGTTGTGGCATGACCTCTGCCTCTACTTCCGCTATCGTTTTCTCCGCTGACCGAACATCAGCCGCAATCATGATGTCGTGTAATTCTTCCTTGGTGATCGCGCCGGCCTTGTACAACTCAGCGTACTTCAAAAGCTGATCCGCGTCCGCGTTCACAGGGAAAAATTCCGTCCCCAACCGTGTCTCAACGTCGCCCGTATCTTGCGCCCAATCCCGAACTGTCTCTAGGATAGAGGTGAACGCGTCGCTAAGGTTTCGGCTTGTGCCGGTCAGCACGCTTATTTCGCTCATCCGGTGGATCCGCGCGCTCGTTGCTGTCTCTTGTGGCAGCCGCTCTTGTGCCAACATACGCACGCCGATAGTAGACATCTCGCCCTTGGTATCCTCAAGGAGTTTCTCTAAGTGGCCCAGGCCCGTCCCGTTATGTTCCAGGTATCGCATGCGCGCCTCGGGATCGGAGAAGCATGGCATATCCTCAAGACTTAACGCGGTAAACAGCTTCTGTGGCTTGCCGTCCGGCCCGACCTCGGGCGCATATCCCGTCATGTACGGTTGCGGCACGCCCGTGAGCCAAGAGCCGTTAGCATATGCCGCGCTCATCATGTAGTGATGCCAGTTCAACCACGTGAGGTCAAGTAGCGGCGGCTTGTCTATCTCGATGTCGTTATCGCGCCAGCCAAGGGGATAGAACGGGATATAATCCAGGGGTTGACCCGCCCGGAGCGGTGTCGTGGTGGCGCTGCGAAGGAAATCAGCGCCCTCGTCGTCACGCGAGTAGACCGTTTGTCGGTATTCCCCGCCCTCCAGGTAGAGTTCACGGTATTGGTTCGTGTTCTCCCAGATGACTACATACACCAACTGGCCCCGGTCCGTGGCCCAGTCCGCGATGTGTTCCGCCTGATACCGCACGAGGTGGGGGATGTCAGCGTCCGGCATTGCATCCACCAGCACGCCCGCGCGCCCGAGGCTAAGCACCTCTTTGGCGCATTGCTTTTGAAACACGCTCAAATGCGTGCCGCGCCGGTCTACGTTCTTATGCCACTCTATCTTGTCAAGCTCAGGCGATAGCCGGTTGACGGGCGCTTGGCGAAACAAGAGGCCTAGGAGCGCGTTCAAAGTCTTATCGACCGCCGGAAAAAATTTCGTGCGCCGGAGGTAGGCTTTGTAGTTATCCTCTGTCTGACCGTCGAGCCGTGGTAGGTAGGTGGTCCCTTTACCTTTGACGCGGCGCTCGCCTTCGACGAAGTCTCGGATCATCAGCCAGTCCGGCTGCCGATACGTATAATCATCGTGCGTAGGTACGTTCGGTGATACCGCCTCGTTTTCCGGCCGTGCTAGTTCAGCCATCAGTTAACCCCGTAAGTCGCCAAGCTGGTTATCACTATCAGTTCACCCCGCTCAACTTGCCCATAGTCATTATACCACGCCCTACTAGGTGAGTATAAGAGGCGTAACGTGTCGCGTCGACGGCGTGATCCATGTCTTTGTAGGGCATGTCGATCGGTTCATCCATAGCGTTTGTCTGCCACCTGTACTCGGATAGCTCTTCTACTATATTGGGGCTATCATACACGTAAAGATCCTGGCTTAGCAAGTGGTCTATGCCGTCCAGGACGTCTTTTCGCCCTTCATAGATATTAAAACCGCTCCGCCGGAGCGTCTCTATCCGGTCAGGTTGCGCTGAGTCTGCATAGATACGATATCGCGGGTCTAGAATAGCTTTCCGCATACGCCGCGCAAGATCGTCGTTGGTGAGACCCGGCTGGTATAACCGTTCCACTAGCGTAACCTCTTTCCGGTCCCGGATACGCAGCTCCACCAACGCCGAGGGCGCGTTCCAGCCGAAGTCGAGCCCGTAGATGATCTCATCGTAGTAATCGGGTTCCAGCAACGTGTAAGTGATGCGCCAGTGACGTTCCGGCGTGAATATCAGTCCCTCATGCGCAACGCCCCACTCGCCGCACCCGTAGATCCGATACCACTCAGGATGTGTCTCCGCGTATGCCTCAAGCTCGGCTTTATAATCCGTAGGCAGGTACGGGTTGTCGCGGTAGGTCGTGATAACGCGCCGAGCGGGTGGGTTGACACGGTCAAAGAAGCGCCGTTTCAGCCAGTGACGAGCGCTGACAGGATTGAAGCTGGTTATGATCTCGTTTGGGCCGGGCGCGCGGACGCGGAGGTTGATCTGGTCGAAATCCTTCTCCGATAGTTCCGTCGCCTCCTCAACCCATGCGCCAGCAATCTCGCTCATGCTCTTGATCTTCTCCGCGTCGTCAAGCCCAGCGGATATTATACGGTTCCCGTTAACCTGGTTCTCGATACTCAACTCAGTGAGGTTCTTACGGTAGAACCGGGCCAGCCCCATATCACAGATAGTCCGCCAGAGGTCTCGAAACGTGCTCTCCCTCATTGTCCGACGCGTCTTACGAAACACCGCCTGGGAGTAGTGGGGGATGCACAGATTCTTGAGGATCACCTTCTGCGCGGCGAAGTGGCTCTTACCAGAACCGGCGCCGCCCATGAGCATAAGGAAGCGGCTTGACACGTCGAGCACGTCCTGAAACGCAGGGACAACCGCCTTATCTGTCCAGTCTGGAGCGAAGCGCATGCTGGTCATACAGCCTCATCCTCATCGTCAGCGCCCTCAGGATCGGCGTCTTGTGTCCAGGTCAGGCCGGACGGCGGATGTATCACACCATCCCCGTCCGATGGGCCGCTGTCGCGCGCGGCGATGAGTTTCAGCATGTCCTTCATGAACGTGATCGCGGCGCTGTTGCCAGCGCACGCTTTCGCGTGGAGGGAGCTGTACAGCATCCGCACGTCCTCGCGGTTCATGCAGTCCTGTATCTCGGCGATGGGATCAAAGTTTTCCATATGCTTATTATACTACAGCAAGGTGCTAAGGTTGCAAGGGATTGGGGGGTTGGAGGGGGGCTTGACACACGGCAAAGGATGTGGTATAGTGAGGGTAACAGTTGAATACGTTACGCGCTGACTGGACCCAGCCGCGATGTGAGTTTGACCCGTCACGGTGGGGATGCGCAAGCGTCCCGGTCCAGCATCGTGGCGGGTTTTTTAGTGGAGGGGAACGGAGGGGAAAGGAACGGACGGGAGGGGAGCGGAATGGAAGGGAGCGGAGAGGAAGACCATGAAGGCATTGAGCGTGCGCAACGTGCAATCCACACCGCAAATCGACACGCAAAGCGTCATCGACCTGTTCAAGAAACAGTGACCAAACAACGGGGGTGGCTCTTATGGGCCACCCCCACCACACGAAAGGAGACAGAACATGGACACGATAATTAAGATACTTGGTATTGTGGCGCTTTTGCTCTTCATTCTCATGGGCGGCACGTGCGTGCTCGCCATGGGATCCTGCGGCGTGGCTATGGAGGAGGCCAACCGAGGTCAATCCACCAGTAGCAGCGGCGAAGCACAGGAAGACGTGATCACCATGGCCGACTTTAACCGCCTACAAGAGGGCATGTCGTACGAGCGGGTAGTGGGCGTCCTGGGCCGCGAGGGGAAAGTCATGTCCGAGGGCGGCTCACAATGGGGCGCTCACACGGTCATGTACTCCTGGGAGAACCCAGGCATCATGCAAGGCAACATGAACGCCATGTTCCAGAATGGCGAACTTGTCAGCAAGTCGCAGTTCGGCCTCCGCTAACCCTCCCTCCTGGCCCGCCGGCTTCCCCCCGGCGGGCCTGCCCACACCACGCCGCCCTCTCCCGCCAAACTGACTCATATTGGGTGCACTTCTCCACCCCTTCTCCACCCCTGCTCCACCCCTGCTCCACCCTTCTACACCCTTCTAGCGCTCAGTAACCCACGCAAACGCACCTCTAGCACAACGCACACTCAACCCCTATGCACACCTTTACACCCCCAAAAAAGCCACTACTTAACGTTCGGTAGAGCAGAAGTGGTGGACTAGGGGTGGACTAGGTACACCACTCCCCACCACGCCCTGAAGAAAACACACTTTTCTTACATGGAAAAACTAAGAAACCAAGCCAAAACTAAGACCTAAAGCTTAGTGGGGTGGAGGTGGTGTACTAGGTTTCCGTCAGCTTGGGAAAAATGGATTAGTTAACGTTAGGTAACGGAGTTAACCTTGGTTAACAGGTTTAACGACCGTTAATGCCATTTTCAGGGAGCGAGCCAGATCAAGTACACCACCTCCACCACCCAAGCATAGTACAGTAGTACAGTATTACACCACCATGGTTACTATATTCGCTAATTTCGTAGCTACACCTATACCCTACGCAACGCCCCCTCAACCCCAATCTCTTTATGGCAAAAACTGAGATTAGATAAGCTACTCTTAGACTGGCTCAACCGGCTCGACCCTTGTCTCTCACCCCAGGCCCTCCACCACCCGACCTCGGGTACGGGGCCGCCGCCCCCTCGCAGCCCCATAAAACAACCCCCCTTTACTTTTGGTACCCCCCCTTCTCCCCCGCGGGGCTAGTAATCCACCATCCACACCCCGAGGGCGGACAAACAAGCGCACAGGATGCCCGTCACGGGCATTTATGCCCCGCGGATGCCCGTCACGGGCATTTATGCCCCGCGCCGGTACAATCACCCTACCCAGTAACCGAAACGCCGCACAGTGGCGCACAGCGCGTTCACCGCCAAGACCACAACATGTGGTACCACAACATGTAGGCCCAGGCCTCGACCGCCGGGCCGAGCCAGAATGCAGGCCAAACCACAACATGTAGACCCCCTACATGTAGTGGCCGGGCCTGCCCCGTGCAAGGGCAAAGCGCAAAGCCATACCTTATCTGCGCGGTGACGATTGACCGCGAGCCGCCCC